>JAQXAP010000039.1 GCA_029252865.1 Polaribacter sp. | reverse complement strand
AGAGATCGAATTGATTCTACAAGAGAAGATTCTCCTTTAGTGAAAGCAGAAGATGCAATTGGTTTTGATAACTCTGATATGGGAATTAAAGAACAATTTGATACAATTTGTACTTTGGTAGATCAAAGAATTTTATAAAATCCTATTATTTATAAATTGGTTTAGCCCTAAATAAGCGATTTGATTTAGCTCTTTTTGAGCCTCAAAAAAAGAGAGAAGGTAAAGCGGTAATGGGCATCTAAAAAAATTAAATATTATGGAATATTCAGATATTTGTGCGTTTGTAATGAAATTTTCCATTTAGGATTTTTCATTACATAGTCTACGATAAGCGAAGTCATTTTCTCTTTTTTACTCCATTCTGGTTGTAAAAAAAGTTGGCATTTTTCACCGACTTTAGCTGCCTCTCGCTCGGCAAAATCAAAGTCTGACCTGTTTTGAATAATCATTTTTAATTCATCAGCTTTTGGATAACATTCTTCTAAAGGTAATTTAGTTTTCTTTGGAGAAAGACAAAACCAATCCCATTTACCAGAGAATGAATAAGCTCCAGAAGTTTCTATATGTGTTTTTATATTATTTTTCTGAAGCTTTTCAGTAATATAATTCATCGACCACATTAAAGGTTCACCACCCGTAATTACTACAGTTTTAGCGTGTTTTTTTACATTGTCAACAATAGTATCTGCTAATGTTGGCGGATGTAAATTAGCATCCCAACTTTCTTTAACATCACACCAATGGCAACCAACATCGCAACCACCAACTCTAATAAAATAAGCTGCAGTTCCTGTATGAGAACCCTCTCCTTGTATTGTATAGAATTCTTCCATCAGTGGAAGCATTATTCCTTTATCTACTAAATCTTTTGTTTTTTTATCCATTGCTTTTGAAATCAACCAAAAAGGTTTTAAAAATGCAAAGGTAGTTTTTTGTATATCAAGAATAAAAAGAATAATAATTTAATTATAACGTATTTATAATCAAATGATTTTTGTAAATTTGCACTCCTTTTTGCGATAACAGATTTAAAAAAGGACATGTACAAAACAATTTATAAAAACAACTCTTTGCGTTTTTATCGTTAAAAATCTGAAAAACAACAAGATACAAAGTATATTCAGAATGTCTGAAGAAACAAAAAACACTGAAGAGCAGGTAGCTGCTGGCGAAGTAAAAGAAACAGCAACTCCAGCTGTAGATCCAACACAATTTTTAGCTGATTTTAACTGGCACAAATACGAACAAGGTATTGAAGCTGTTGATGAAGATAAACTAGCTGAGTTTGAAAAAGCGTTAGAAGGAACTGTAGGTTTTGTAAATGAGCGTGATGTAATTGAAGGAACTGTAGTCAGAATTACTGACAGAGATGCAATTATCGACATCAACTCTAAATCTGAAGGAGTTATCTCTTTAAACGAATTTCGTTACAACCAAGGCCTAGCAGAGGGAGATAAAGTGGAAGTATTAGTAGACAGAAGAGAAGATTCTTCTGGTCAATTAGTATTATCACACAAAAAAGCAAGAGTTATTAAAGCTTGGGAACGTGTGAACAATGCTCATGAAACTGGTGAAGTAGTTAACGGTTTCGTTAAATGTAGAACTAGAGGTGGTATGATTGTGGATGTTTTCGGAATCGAAGCATTTTTACCAGGATCTCAAATTGACGTTAAGCCTATTAGAGATTACGATCAGTACGTTGAGAAAACAATGGAATTCAAAGTTGTTAAAATTAACCACGAATTTAAAAACGTTGTAGTATCTCATAAAGCGCTTATCGAAGCTGATATTGAATTACAGAAAAAAGAAATCATTGGCCAACTAGAAAAAGGACAAGTATTAGAGGGTATTGTTAAAAACATTACTTCTTATGGTGTTTTTGTTGATTTAGGTGGTGTTGATGGATTAGTTCATATTACAGATTTATCTTGGTCAAGAATCAATCATCCAAATGAGGTTGTTGAATTAGATCAGAAATTAAATGTTGTTATTTTAGATTTTGATGATAACAAATCAAGAATTCAATTAGGATTAAAACAATTATCTGCTCACCCTTGGGAAGCTTTAAACGCTGATTTAAAAATTGGAGATAAAGTAAAAGGTGAAGTTGTTGTTTTAGCTGATTATGGAGCATTCGTAGAAGTAGAACAAGGAGTAGAGGGATTAATTCACGTTTCTGAAATGTCGTGGTCAACTCATTTACGCTCTGCACAAGATTTCGTAAAAGTTGGAGATAAAGTAGAAGCTCAAATTTTAACTTTAGATCGTGAAGACAGAAAAATGTCTTTAGGTATCAAACAGTTACATCCAGATCCTTGGACAGATATTGTAGCTAAGTATCCTATCGGTTCTAAGCACACAGGTACTGTAAGAAATTACACAAACTTTGGTGTGTTCGTAGAATTAGAGGAAGGTATTGATGGTTTAGTATATATTTCTGATTTATCTTGGACTAAGAAAGTTAAACATCCTTCAGATTTTGTAACTGTTGGTGATAAGCTAGAAATTCAGGTATTAGAATTAGATGTTGAGAACAGAAAGTTAAATTTAGGTCATAAGCAAACTCAAGATAATCCTTGGGATGCGCATGAAGCTACTTACGCAATTGGTTCTAAACATGAAGGAACTGTTAAAGAAAAGAATGATAAAGGAGCAGTTGTGACTTTTGCAGATGGAGTAGAAGGTTTTGCACCAACAAGATTCTTAGAAAAAGAAGACGGTACTAAATTAGATAAAGGGGACAAAATCGAATTTGTAGTTTTAGAATTCTCTAAAGAATACAGAAGAGTTGTTGTGTCTCACACATCTTTATTTAAAGAGCAAGAGAAAAGAAATGTAAAAGCTGCTGTTAAGAAAGCAGCCGAAGCAGAAAAAACTACCTTAGGAGATATTGGTGGTCTTGCAGCATTAAAGAAGAAAATGGAAGAGGGTAAATAGTAATTTACTTTCAGACTGAATTCATTTCAGTATCTAAAACCATTTATCATATAAGAAGGCCGATACAGTTTGTATCGGTTTTTTTTGATTTTATTTGTGGGTATTTTTTAAAATGCAAGCATTTTATCTAATAAATTCTTGTCCGGAACTCACAAAAGAGTTAAAAAAATAAATAACAATTTCTAACGCATTTTATTTTTCAACCTGTTTTAGTATTATTTATTAAAAGCTTTTTTTAGCCTTTTACCAATGAACTAAATAAGAATAAATTATATTTGTTGAGCGAAAAAAAGACAAAAAAAGAATATGACATTAATAAAATCAATATCAGGAATAAGAGGAACAATTGGTGGTGAAACTGCTAATAACTTAACACCAATAGATGCAGTAAAATTTGCTTCAGCTTATGGAGCATTTATTATAGGTAGAAATGCAGACAAGAAAAGAATAAAAGTAATTATAGGAAGAGATGCACGTATTTCTGGTAAAATGATTTCTAGTTTAGTGGCTAATACTTTAGTAGGTTTAGGAATTGATGTTATAGATTTAGGTTTATCAACAACACCTACAGTAGAAATTGCTGTTCCTCTAGAAAAAGCAGATGGCGGAATTATTTTAACAGCCTCTCATAATCCAAAGCAATGGAATGCTTTAAAACTTCTAAATGAGAAAGGTGAATTCTTAAATGGTATAGAAGGTGAAGAAATTTTGGCTTTGGCAGAAAGTGAAGATTTCTCTTTCGCAGATGTAGATGATTTAGGTGCTTACAAAAAGAATAAAAAGTACTTAAAAAAACATATTAAAGAGGTTTTAAATCTTGATTTAGTTGATGTAAAGGCAATTAAAAAGGCTAAATTTAAAGTAGTTGTAGATGGAGTAAATTCGACAGGAGGAATTTTTATTCCGGCTTTATTAAAAAAATTGGGTGTTAAATGTGTAGAATTATATTGCACTCCAAATGGACAGTTTCCTCATAATCCAGAACCTTTAAAAGAACATTTAACAGATATTTCTGAACTTGTTGTGAAGGAAAAAGCAGATTTTGGTATTGTAGTCGACCCAGATGTGGATAGATTAGCACTAGTTTCTGAGGATGGTTCTATGTTTGGAGAGGAATATACATTAGTCGCCTGTGCAGATTACGTTTTAGGAAAATTAGGAGGAGGAAATACTGTTTCTAATTTATCATCTTCAAGAGCGTTAAGGGATGTAACAGAAAAACATGGAGGAACTTATACCGCCTCTGCTGTAGGAGAAGTAAACGTTGTTATCAAAATGAAAGAAACCAATACTGTTATCGGCGGAGAGGGTAATGGAGGAATTATTTATCCAGACTCGCATTATGGTAGAGATTCATTGGTGGGCGTCGCGTTATTTTTATCACACTTGGCAAATAAAAAAATGTCTTGTAAAGAATTAAGAGATTCTTACCCAAGTTATTTCATGAGCAAGAATAAAATACAGTTAACTCCAGAAATAGATGTTGATGCCATTTTAGAAACGATGGCATCTACTTATTCGAATGAAGATGTAAATACAGTAGATGGTGTAAAAATTGATTTTGCGGAAGAATGGATTCACTTGCGTAAATCTAACACAGAGCCAATTATCAGAATCTATACAGAGGCAAAATCTCAGCAAGAGGCAGATGATTTAGCAGTAAGATTTATAAATGAAATTAAAGCAATCATTAAATAAATATTTAGAAATTTTGAATAAATATATATTTGTTTTAGTTGTATTATTTTTTTCCACAACTTCTTTTGTAGGACAAGAAAATACAGTTTTCACTAAAAAAAATAAAGTAGTAAATAAAGGCAAGTTTTTTGTTTATTGGGGATGGAATTGGGCGAGCTATACAGATTCCGACATCCGGTTTAAAGGTAATAATTATGATTTTACATTGCGAAATGTAAAATCACGTGATACTCCATCAGAATTTTCGTTTAAAAAATATTTTGGTATAACAAATATTACCAAACCGCAAACAAATGCAAGAATAGGTTATTTTTTTAAAGAAAATTATACAATTTCAATTGGTTTAGATCATATGAAGTATGTTGTTAATAACGATCAGTTTGTAAATATAGATGGAAATATAAATATAGGTAATTCAAAATATGATGGAACTTATAATTCACAGCCGATTCAATTAACAGAAGATTTTTTACGTTTAGAACATACGGATGGTTTGAATTACATTAATGTGCAATTATATCGTTTTGACGATATAAGTAGTTGGTTTGGTTTAAGCTCTGATAATCTTCAAATAAATTTAACTGAAGGTATTGGTATGGGAGTTTTATACCCAAAAACGGATACAACTTTATTAGGTAATGAAAGACATGATGATTTTCACCTTTCCGGCTATGGAGTTTCTGCTGGATTCGGTTTAAATATTACATTCTTAAAACACTTTTTTATACAAGCCGACGTAAAGGCTGGTTATATAAATATGTCTGATATTAAAACATCATTAAATCCTTTAGATTCTGCAGCACAAAGCTTTTTATTTTTACAAAATAATATATTAATAGGAGGTAGATTTAAATTGTTTTAAATTAATTAGGTGTTTTGTAATCAAATTTAAAACAATTTAAAACAATTTAAAATAAGTTTAACGCTCGAAAATAAAATTCGTTTTAATTCTGTAAACAAAAGGCATTACTCCCTTTAAAAGAAAGAAGCTTTTACGATTTAAACTTTTTACGAGAACTCTTTTGGTACTTTATCTCTATGTTTAAAACGTTTATGAGACCATAAGTATAATTCAGGTTGTTGCTTTATATAATTTTCAGTTAATTCGGTATACTTATCAGTAATTTGATAGTTTTCGAATTCTTTGGGAGTATCCGTGATCAATTGAAATTCTACTTCGTAATATCCTCTTTTAACTTTTTTTGCAACATAATTTATTACCACTAGATCAAAACGCTTAGACAGCATTTCTGCACCTGTATGAACAGGTACTTTTATGCTAAAAAAACTTCTCCAATAATAGGTTTTATGAGGTTGTGGAGATTGATCACTTAGCAAGAGATATAATCCTTGATTTTTATTTTTAAAATTCTTTTGCATTCCTTTTATCAAATCTGAAGTTTTATAACCTTTAAAACCAAACTTTTCTCTAGAGTTTCTTATTACTTTCTCAAAAAATTTATTATTTAATTTAGTGTAAGCGCCAAAACTATTAATATCTATAACTAAAGGCATACCGAAGGACCATTCCCAATTTGCTTGATGTGCACCGACTAGTGCAATACTTCTCCCTTGTTTTGCGTACTTATTAATTAATTCGGGATTTAAATATTTATATCTCTTAGAAATTTGTTTTTTTGAAATAGAAAAAGCTTTTATACTTTCCATTATTAGGTCTATAAAATGTTTAAAAAATTTCTTAGAAATTTTCTTTAACTCGTCCTCAGATTTTTCAGGAAAAGAAAGTTTTAAATTCTCTAAAATGACTTTTTTTCTGTAACCAATTATATAGTACATAAACAAATAAAGTAAATCAGATTTTATGTATAAAATCCTCATTGGTAATCTAGAAAGTGCCCAAATCAGAGGGTAAGCAATAGCAAAAACTATAAATTTCATAAAATACTTTTGTTATCGCAAATATCGTATATAAATTTAAAATGGTATAGTTTTAGTTATCTGTTTTTTAGTATGTTTGTTTTATGATGAACAATATAAATCAAGCAGTTTTAATACTTATTGTAGCCAATGTTTTGGTTTCAATGAAAGGGTTTAAAGAATATTCTTTTTTAGATAGATATAAATTTCAAGTAGGTAAAATTCTCTCAGGTGAAAAAATAAGGACACTAACATCTGGGTTTTTGCATGTAGATTGGATACATCTTGGCTTTAATATGTATGCGTTATATCTTTTTGGGGATATTGTTGCTAGAGTTCTAGGTATACCAAGTTTTTTAATTATCTATTTTGGTAGCCTATTAGCTGGTAGTTTGTATTCTCTTCAATATCATAAGAATGAATCTTATTACAGTGCTGTTGGTGCTTCTGGAGCAGTTTCTGGTATTATTTATGCATCAATACTTTTATATCCTGCTATGAAGTTGTATCTGTTTTTTATTCCAATACCAATTCCGGGATATATTTTTGGAGTCGGTTATTTACTTTATTCTATTTACGGAATGAAAAAACAATTAGGTAATATAGGTCACTCTGCGCATCTAGGCGGATCAATTGGAGGTTTTGCATTAACATTATTGTTATATCCTTCAGTATTTTCTACAAATATCATGCTAGTAATTGCTTTAGGAATACCTATCGTTTTGTTACTTTTTTTTGGAGAAAAATTAAGAAACTTATAAATGAATAAAACCGAGACTATAGAGTTTCGGTTTTGTTAATTGAATTAGAGTTACTTGTCTTTTTCTGTTATCTTATTTTAGAACTAAAAATTTTTATTTTCTACAAAATTTAATAACAAAAAAAGACTCCATAAAAAATTATGAAGTCTTTTGAGCGAAAGACCAGGTTCGAACTGGCGACATTCAGCTTGGAAGGCTGACGCTCTACCAACTGAGCTACTTTCGCGTGGTAAAGAGTTGCAAATATAGTATGTTTTTTGACTTCTGCAACTGTTTTAGAAAAAAAAATAAAGTTTTATCTGTACTAAATGCTTTCAAAAATTAAATATAAAAATACTCTAATCATAATCATTTTACAGTCTATGAAATATAGAGTTTTGCATATGTAGCTTTCATTTTATAGCTAAATAATTTTGGTTTTTAGGATCTGCTTTTACCATATGCTTTGCAATTAACAGTTTTTATCAAAAGCCTGTTATTTAAAGTTTAAGTTAGCAAAAATAGTGATGTAAATAAATCTCAAAAATTTATATATAAATGTAACTGATATATCAATTGTTTTTGCACAAAAATTCAGTAAATAAATGATTTACTGACTTTCAGATGTTGTTTAATTTAGGTTTACAATTAATAATTAATTTTTTAGTTATTGCTCTGCTTTTGTTAGTTTGTTCAGCATTCCTCTAAATAAAATACCATGAAAAGGAAATACTGCATACCAATATAATCTTCCCCAAACACCCAACGGTCTGAATGTAGCTGTTTGTTCTAATTGATTTCCAACGATTTTGAACTCAAGCCATGCTTCACCTGGTAATTTCATTTCAGCAAATAAAAGTAATCGTCCTTCTTGTTTGTCAGCATATAAAACTCTCCAAAAATCTAAGGCGTCGCCTACTTGCAATGCGTCAGGGTTTGTGCGTCCACGACGTAGCCCAACACCTCCAAATAATTTGTCTAAATACCCTCTTATTTCCCATAATATATTACTGTGATACCATCCATTCTGTCCACCAATTTTCCAGATTTTATCAATACAATTCTCCCTAATTTTAAATTTTTGTTTGCGTTGATCAATAAAACATCCAAAAGTAGGAACTCGTATAAATTCAGAAATATGGCTATTTATACCACTACTTATGTAGGCATCTTTCCAGCTAGAGATAATTTGGTTCTTTTCTATTTTAGTAAAAGCATTTTTTAGTGCTCTATGATACTTAATTGGTGTGATATTTAAAATTTTATTTAAGTTATTTTTTCTGCAAATAACTTCAACTTTCATGCTGTGGACTAAAGCTACAGCTAACTTATACGAAGTGGATGTTACAAAATATAACCAATATGATGACAATTTAGGTGTCATAACTGGTACGGTATAAATATGTCGCTTTAACTTTCTAACATTAGCAAATTCTAAAAGCATCGCTCTGTATGTTAGGATATCCGGGCCACCAATATCAAAATTCTGATTATAGGTTGCTTTATTTAAAAGAGTTTTAGACAATATTTTTATGACATCTGCTATTCCAATTGGTTGACATTTGGTATTCAGCCATTTTGGTGCAACCATAATAGGAAGTTTCTCTACTAAATCTCTTATGATTTCGAAGGATGCGCTCCCTGAACCAATTATAATTCCAGCTCTTAATGTCGTTAAACTATAATTTCCAGTATTTAATTCAACTTCAACTATTTTTCTTGATTCTAGATGCTCAGATAATTCAATTTCATTCGTAATACCACTTAGGTATATAACGTGTTGCGCAGTAGTGCTATTTAATGCATTTTTGAAATTAATTGCTGATTGTTGCTCAAGAGATTTATAATTAGAAGATGCAGACATGGAATGAACCAAATAATAGGCAGCATCAATATCTAATGGAATTTTGCTCAAAGAGTCTTTATCTAATAAATCTATTTGAATAATTTCAATTTTTGTCTTTAGAGAAGAAGGAGGGTTAAATCGACTTAAATCTCTAACACAGCAGATCACTTCATGACCTTGTTCTACTAAAACTGGAAGTAGTCGCTTGCCTATATATCCGGTTGCACCTGTTAGTAGAATTTTCATGTTATTAATTTTTTTTATTACATATTACTATGACGACTTAATTTAAATCAATTCTATTGTGTCAATCATAAGTTTGAACTCTTCATTTTTTTTATTACCAATTAAAAACACAATTTGTTCTATGAAATCATGAGAAAAATTAGGAATATTAAGTCGTCTTCCTCTAAACGAAGGGTACATGTCTTTCAATGTTATTTCAATATTCTGCCAGTCATTATTGGTTGAAAACGTCGAGATATAAGAGTGATAGTCTCTTGAGTTATTCTTAACTCTGAATTGATAATTTTTACCATCACCTTTTAACCTAAGTTTAATTTTTGTGTATTTTTTGACTTCAGTTTTTTTTAACCGATATCTTAATGATGAGAAACCACCATTGTTTTCTATTGATACAACTCCTTCAAAAACTCCAAATCCTTCAGGGTTCAGACTAAATTGACTAGATGATCTTCCTCCCATAACCGTATCATCAACAACATTCCAATTTTGTATATCTGAGTTAATGTTAAAATCAAAAATCATTTTAGAGCTTAATCCCTGTAATAAAGTAAGTGTTAGTATAAAATGTTTCATTTTGGTTATAATTGTTTAAAAATAATAAAATAAAGTTAAACAAAATATTGTCATGACAAAGATTTTACACAAATATTTTATGGATTAGCATATTTATTACTTACCAATCTCAAAATAGGAGGATGTTTGGTATGAGCGAATAGCATAAAAAAGTCCATAACTCTGAAGGTTTACTATGAACTTAAGCTATGTATGTTAGTTTTGGTAAAATCCCCGGATGCTCTATTTACTAAATATTGCGTTATATGTTGTTTTTTCCTTTAGAATCAAATCACTAATAGCGTCCCACAGCGAAATCCTTTTTTGTAACGATTGTTTTGCTACTGATAGGGTATCAATCCATTTTTGGTTATCATTGCCGCAAAGTTCAGAAATCATTTTTAGAGATAAAGGTCCGTGTTCGTCTCCGTCCAATTCTATATGTCTTTCAAGATAATACTTCAATTTGTCATATGATTTGTTTTCCGAATCAGAATTTCTCAAAATTTCTATGAACATATCTGGAATAACATCTTCCCTACCAAATGTAAATGCGGCAGCAACAAGATGAGGTTTGTTCGTATTTATAATTGAAAAAGAAAATTTTACGAAGTCAGCAATTCTTTTATCAATATTTATTTCATTTAATGAATACTCGATTGAATTTCCCGATTCAATTAGTCTTATAAAATTATTAATTTCGGTTGTACTTGCATTGGCTTGAGTCATGGCATCCAAATACATTTCAAAATGACTTTTAGGTTCTCCTAGTTCGTTTATATCGCTCTCTTCTCCATGTACGATTTCATTTATAAATCTGGCAAGAACAGGTTTTTTTGATGGAACCCAAGGAATTTGAACATTTGTTAATTCTATTTGAAGAGATTTTAAAAGTGACATAAAGTCCCAAACAGCAAATACGTGATTCTCCATAAAAACCTTTATGTCATTCATATTAGTGAGGTTTTCATAAAGTTTATGATTCTGTAATTGTGCTCTTAATCTAGAAATTTGATTTTCTATTTGCTGTATTTTATTCATTGTGCTTTGTACTTGTATTCTTAAATAATTTTATCTGTTATTTTTGCGTACATTCTTAAAAAGCAATTTTAAGTATTTCTAAATTTGATTATTAGCGCATCTTTATAAAACTCATATTCTATTTCAAATAATAAAATTACGATATTTTCTTATGTGACAATTAATTGCTATTGGTCAAAAAGGATGAAAATGCGGTAATTAATGTGAGCTTAATTTTCATTTTTTATTACATCTAATGATTTTGAGTACAAATAATATGCATATCCACGCTAATTTTCTCAAATAAAAATACATTACAAATTTCTGAAAAATTTAGGACTTTACAAAAAGAGAACATTAATAATTACATTTAGGTGATAATTTATTCATAAGGTTAAATTTGAATTAAAATGCTATATTTTAAGTTTTTATATTTCAACTTACTCGCAATTTATCAGGGATTTAAAGAACATATTGTATTTAAATGTACTAAATAAACTATTTCTGTTTCTCTAAATTTTGTCTGTTTTTATCGAATGTATAAACCACCTCAAAACACATCATAATAGTTTAAATCTAATTATTATGTACTTTCGCACTTTCTAAAGCGAAAGTTATGGTAGTTAATAAAATGCTCGATTATATTAAAGAGGTACTAGAAAATATGCCAACAGGTTGGTTGAGTCTAACAACACATCGACTAGATATTTATGACGAAAAATTGGCCAAAGTTCAATTTTTAGAACATTTTGAAATCTTAGCTAATGAAAATAACTCAAATTATTCTGCACTCAATGAGTTGCCTACTGCTTTCGATTATATCCGATTAGGTCATCCATTATCTTGTGTGTTAGAATGGTTAATTGCTAAAATGAATAATCTATCAGCAGAGGGAGTAGTCAGTTTTTCATCAAAGACAATGCCCGTTTTGGCAATTTTAAGAAAAAATTTATTAGAAAATAAAAATACTCAAATCAATTACACAGGTAAATTACCTAATTACTTTGATATTGAAATTCTAAGAAGTATTTATGGCTATAAGTTTGAATTAAATCAAGTTCTTGATGCTTCAGAGATACCGGAATTTAATGGTAGTAATATTCTTATTTCGCAACAAGATAGATTCTCTGTTGAACTCAATACAAATATTGATTTTTTTTTAAATATTTATGCTGAATACGGAAGTATACTTTTGGTTAATGGTGAAAAGAATAAATATTACGTTTCAGAAATTCAGCATGTTAGGAGGAGAGAAACTATTGCAATGACACCTAAAAACTGTCTTGAAGTTCTAAATTTTTTAATAAATCAATCTTCTTTTAAAACTATCAAAGCGGATGCAGCTGCCAATAAAATAGCTGTGTTGGATTTAATTAAGGAGGTTTGTAATACAACTATAACTCCGCTTGTAGCTTCAAGTGGATTATCTATTCAATATGCTATTTTGATGGGGTTGGTTGATTATGCTAAGGAATATCATAAAGGAAAGTCAATCAAAATTGTTGTTCCCCCAAATTGCTACGGAGGAACAAACGATCAAGTAAGACGCGCTGCTGCTTGTATTGAAACTATTGAAATAATGGATTTACCAGTAGATGGTGATCACGATATGGTTCAAAGTCTTGATCTAATTTTAAATAAGATTGCAGCTGAAGATGCTGTTCCTTATGTCATTGCTGAAATTCCAACAAATCCAAGAGTTGAGGTTCCAGATCTTGTAAAATTAAGA
>JAQXAP010000038.1 GCA_029252865.1 Polaribacter sp. | reverse complement strand
CCGTAATTATATTTTGGTTGAGAAGAAATATTGTTCAGTTAAAGAGATTTATGAGCAAAGAAATGAAAGGTTGGCCAAAAAATGACGGTAACTTAATTCTCTACTTTGAAATTGTTTTGATGTCTTTATTCATTCTCATGAATGCAACAGATTATTCATTTCAGCAGGCGGGTTTTGGAAATCCCATAAGTCAATTTGTAGCGCCTTGGTTTTCAGAGTATCCACTCGAAACTCTCTCAAGTATAGAGCATACAGCCTGGTGGGCTCATATCATTGGTATTTTAATTTTTTTAAATTATTTATATTATTCAAAACATTTACACATTTTATTAGCTTTTCCAAATACGTTTTATGCAAATCTTCAGCCTAAAGGCCAATTTAACAATCTATCATCAGTAACTAAAGAAGTTAGAATGATGATGGATCCTGATGCAGATCCGTACGCCATGCCAGAGGAAGGTGCAGAGGAGGAAATTCCTGAAAAATTTGGAGCTAGTGATGTTACTGATTTAAATTGGGTGCAGTTACTTAATGCATACACCTGTACAGAATGTGGTAGATGTACCTCTTCCTGTCCAGCTAATATGACAGGTAAAGAACTGTCACCAAGAGCTATTATGATGAAAACCAGAGACCGATTAGAGGAAGTTGGTAGAAATATAGATAGTAATAAAGGAACTTTTAAAGATGATGGTAAACAATTACTCAATGATTATATTACACCTGAGGAATTGTGGGCATGTACCAGTTGTAATGCTTGTGTAGAGGAATGTCCTATAGACATAGATCCATTGTCTATCATAATGGATATGAGAAGATTCTTAGTTATGGAGCAGTCTGCTGCACCACAAGAATTGAACATGATGATGACTAATATTGAAAATAATGGTGCTCCATGGCAGTACAATCAACAAGATAGATTAAACTGGAAAGACGAATAAAAGCAACAAATATGAATGTACCAACAATGGCAGAAATGATGTCCCAAGGAAAAAAACCAGAAGTTTTGTTCTGGGTTGGAGCAGCAGGAAGTTATGATGACAGAGCAAAAAAAATTACTAGAGCATTTGTTAAGCTATTACACAAAGCAAATGTTGACTTTGCAGTTTTAGGAACAGAAGAGAGTTCAACCGGAGATGCTGCTAAAAGAGCAGGAAATGAATTTCTTTTTCAAATGCAAGCGATATCTAATATTGAAATATTAAACTCATACGAAGTTAAAACCATAGTTTGTACAGATCCACATTCATTTAATACATTAAAAAATGAATATCCAGAATTAGGTGGGAATTATGAGGTGTACCATCACACACAATACATAAAGAAATTAGTAGAGGAAGGCAGATTAGAAATTAAAAAATCCTTAAAAGGTAAACAGGTTACCTATCATGACCCTTGCTATTTAGGAAGAGGTAACGGTGTCTATGAATCTCCAAGAGATATTATAAGAAAATTAGGAGTTCAACTTAAAGAGATGAAACAACATAAAAACAGAGCTTTATGTTGTGGTGCAGGAGGAGCTCAAATGTTTAAAGATGCAGAAAAAGGAGATAAAGAAATTAATATTCTAAGAACAGAACAAGCATTGGAAACAAATGCAAAAATAATTGCGACAGGATGTCCTTATTGTAATACAATGATGACTGATGGCATAAAATTTAAAGAGAAAGAAGAACAAGTTTTTGTAAAAGACATCGCCGAATTAATTGCAGAAGCAAATAACCTATAAATAAATTATGAAGAAGATATCAATTTTAACTTTAACCCTATTATTAGTTTTTTCTTGTGGAAAAAAAGACGGAAAAAGTGGGAGTGAACAAATTAATGAATCTGAAGTAGAAGTTCCGGTATATCAGGATAATGAGTTAAATTCTCCTGAATTAGAAGAGGAAATTCCTGTTCTTATTTTTACAGTCCAAATAGCAGCTTTAAAAAATCAGAGTGAAGACTTGGAATATATTGATGGCATAAAAATCTATCATGAAAATGATCTCACGAAATATAGATTAGGTAATTTTGAAACCTATCAAGAAGCGAGAGAATTTAAATCACAAATTTTAAATGAATACAATGATGCTTTTATACAGGCATTAAAAAATGAACAACCAATCTCTATTCTAGAAGCTTTATAAAATCCTTTTTGCTATTGAATAAAAACTACAAAAATTTACAATCACACATTATATAAAATAGAAACCAGCACAGTTTCATGGATGTAAAAAGTTTTATAAAAGCAGCAAGGTTGAGAACATTGCCATTGTCTATTTCAGGTATTATTATTGGTTCTTATTTAGGTGTTGATTATTTAAATTCAATTTCCCAAAGTACTCCTAGATTAATTATTTGGATGACTCCAATATTTTGGTTGGCCATACTAACCACAATAGGATTTCAGGTTTTATCAAATTTTGCAAATGATTATGGTGATGGGTTAAAGGGTTCTGATAAGAATAGAAAAGGAGAAGCAAGAATGGTGTCATCAGGAGCCATTACTCCAAATCAAATGAAGTCTGCAATGATAATTACGGCAATTATCACATTAGTGATAGCTTTGTTGTTAATTTATGTTTCATTTGCACGAGAAAATTTTGGATATTCATTGTTGTTTTTCGGTTTAGGAGTTTTATCAATAGTAGCAGCGATAAAATATACTGTTGGTAACTCTCCTTATGGATACAGTGGTTTTGGAGATGTTTTTGTGTTTTTGTTTTTTGGATTATTAAGTGTTTTAGGAAGTTATTTCCTATACACAAAACACCTCAATTTTGAAATCCTTTTACCTGCAATTTCTGTTGGTTTATTAAGTACAGCTGTACTTAACCTAAATAATTTAAGAGATATGGAAGAAGATAAAAGGAACAATAAAAATACTTTGGTTGTTAGATTAGGAATCGAAAAATCAAAGAGATACCATTATTTTTTGATTTTTGGAGCTTTACTAGCTGCTCTAACTTACGTTTTTTTAGATTTTAAAACAATATATCAGCTTCTCTTTTTAGTTGCATTTGTTCCATTATTAAAGAATGTAAAAACAGTTTCACAAAATAAAATCCCCGCTGATTTAGATAGCGAATTAAAAAAAGTTGCATTAAGTACATTTTTGTATGCTCTCCTTTTGGGAATTGGACAAACTCTAGTATTTTAGAAATTAAACAGAATTACGCATATGAAGATTACGTTTTTAGGACACTCTTGTTTTTCAATAGAGATAAATGAAATAACGATTTTAATTGATCCATTTATTTCTGGAAACGCTTTAGCTACTCATATTGATGTATCTAATTTAAAAGCCGATTTTATATTGTTAACGCATGCGCATCAAGACCATGTTTTAGATGTAGAGGTTATTGCAGAACGAACGAAATCAGTTATAGTTTCTAATTATGAGATAGCCATGTATTATGGAGAAAAAGGTTTAAAAGTAAACCCATTAAACCATGGAGGTACTTTTAAAACTGATGATTTTTTAGCTAAATATGTGAATGCAATTCACACTTCTTCTTTCGCAGATGGCACATATGGAGGAGAGCCTGGTGGTTTTGTAATTTCATCAAAAGATAAAAATTTGTATGTTGCAGGAGATACAGCTGTAACGATGGATATGAAATTAATTCCTATGTCACTAAAGTTAGATGCTGCTATTTTACCTATTGGCGATACTTTTACAATGGGAGTAGATGATGCAATTATTGCAAGTAATTTAGTAGAGTGTGGCAAAGTAATAGGATGTCATTTTAATACTTTTCAACCAATAGAAATAGATGTTAATGATGCGAAAACTAAATTCTCCTTAAATGACAAAGAATTAATAATTCTAGAAATAGGAGAAAAAATAAATTTGTAAAATGAAAAAAATCAAAATTATTTTAATAATAATTTCAACAATAGTAGTTGTATTTCTTCTAACAGGTTTATTTGTAAAAGAAACAACTTATAGAGCTGAGGTAAACGTAAATAAATCGATTAAAGTGGTTTTTGAAATTTTTAATAATTCAGAAAACATTAAAAATTGGGTTCCGGAGGTAAAATCTTTTGAGGTTGTAAATACTAATCCAGGTAAAACAGGAAGTGTTTATAAAATTGTTATCGATAATAAAGGACAAGAGGTTACAATGACAGAGAAAGTGATGGCATATGTGCCAAATGAAAAGGTTACATTGTTTTTTGATGCAGAAGGCATGTTGAAGCGTGATGATTATATTTTTAAGGAAAAAGATGGCGTTACTACAATTACATTAAATACAAGTTGTCAGAGTGATTCATATATATTGGCATGCATTTTCCCATATTTTAAGGGTACTTTCCAAAAACAAGATCAATCATATTTAAATAATTTTAAAGCGTTTGCTGAAAAAGAATAATAGGTCATTTTGATAAAAGCTAACTATAAAAAATACATCCTCAATTTTAAAAATCCTAGTGGAACGTCGCGAGGAATTTTAAGGACAAAAGAAACGTGGTTTATTATTTTAACTGAAAATGGTAAAATAGGAGTTGGAGAAACAGGCTTGTTTAGGGGGTTAAGTATAGATGATATTTCTAACTACGAAGACAAGTTAATTTGGGTTTGTAAAAACATTCATCTAGGTTTAGGAAGCTTACTAAAAGCACTTTACGAGTTTCCTTCAATTCAATTTGGATTAGAACAAGCTTTTTTATCACTTCATAGTGAAGATAAATTTGAATTATTTCCTTCTCAGTTTACAAGTGGAGAAAAATCAATTCCAATAAATGGTCTGGTTTGGATGGGAGATAAGGATTTTATGAATAACCAAATTAAAGAAAAGCTTCGCAATGGTTTTTCTTGTATTAAAATGAAAATTGGTGCTATAGATTTTGATACAGAAATTGAATTGTTAAAATCAATAAGAAAAGAATTTTCACCGAATGAAATTGAGTTAAGAGTAGATGCGAACGGAGCGTTTAATCCCAATAATGCTTTAGAAAAACTAGAAATATTATCAGAATTAGAAATTCATTCTATAGAGCAACCTATCAAACAAGGTCAACATAGTGATATGGCACAATTATGTGCTAAAACCCCTTTGCCAATAGCTTTAGATGAAGAATTAATAGGTGTATTTTCATTCGAAGAAAAAAAGAAGCTGTTAAAGATGATTCAACCTCAATATATTATCTTAAAACCCAGTTTAATTGGTGGTTTTGCTGGTAGTAAAGAATGGATTAATTTAGCAAATGAGATGAATTGTGGTTGGTGGATTACTTCGGCATTAGAGAGTAATATTGGACTTAATGCAATTGCTCAATTTACAGATACTTTGCAAAGCGATTTGCCACAAGGATTAGGAACGGGAGGTTTGTTTACCAATAATTTTATGAGTCCGTTAGAAGTTAGTAGAGGAACACTGCAATACAATCCAAATCGAAATTGGAATTTTAAATTGATTTAAATACCACCTTACGCTCTGTCGTAAGATTTTAATAATACATATGAATTACATACAACAAGCATATACAGGAAAAATTAAATGGTTTCATTGGGTATTTACGATATTGTTAGTGTTTTTTGGTTGGCAAATTATAGGTGTTCTGCCTTTAATGGGGCTCGCTATTATGAATTCAGCAAATATGGCTGAGTTTACAAAGGCAGCAGAAAGTAATTTTATGAATTTGGGTATAGATAACAATCTATTCCTTTTCTTCATGATATTGACCTTTATATTTGGCTTAATTAGCCTTTTTATAGGGGTTAAATATATACACCAAAGAACGTTTACATCTTTAGTGACAAGCAGGAAATCAATAGATTGGAAAAGGTTTTGGTTTGGTTTCATAACCTGGGGAATTATCGCTTCTGTGTTAATTCTTATTGGAATAAAATTATCACCAGAAAATTATGTTTGGAACTTTAAACCGATTCCATTTTATACATTATTGACAGTGTCGTTTTTATTTTTACCTTTTCAAACTTCTTTAGAAGAGTTATTATTTAGAGGGTATTTTATGCAGGGGCTTGGAATTTTAGCAAAAAATAGATGGTTGCCGTTAGTGTTAACTTCTGTTATTTTTGGTTTATTACATGGCGCAAATCCAGAAGTTCAAAAATTAGGGTATATTTCTATGGTATTTTATATTGGTACAGGTCTTTTTTACGGAGTAACTACTTTGATGGACGAAGGAACTGAATTATCTCTTGGATTACATGCAATTAACAATATTGTAGCTGCTTTCTTTGTAACTACAAATTGGTCTGTTTTTAAAACTGATGCTTTGTATGTTGATATCTCAGAACCCTCTGTAGGTTGGGAAATGTTTTTTCCCGTATTGGTATTATATCCTATGATGTTATTTATTTTTTCTAAAAAATATGGATGGCAAAATTGGGTTGAAAAATTATCTGGAAAAATAGAAGAACCAACAAACATTAAAGATAATTATGACATTTTAGATAATAATGAAGCTAAATAAATTTCATAAAAACTTTAAATTAAATAATTTATCATTTACTTCTGTTGAAGAGTTGCTTATATATACTAGCGATTTGTCTGATGAAATTTATCAATTTTTGACAAGTTGGTTCTCTGAGGAAAATTTTATTTATGTAAAAACTTCAGGTTCAACAGGTATTCCCAAAGAAATTAAATTAGCGAAAGCACAGATGATTAATTCTGCTTTTGCTACCAGTAAATATTTTAGTTTATTAGAAAATACTTCTGCTTTATTATGTTTACCAACAACTTATATAGCGGGTAAAATGATGTTAGTACGATCCTTAACTTTAGGCTGGCATTTAGATGTTGTAGAGGCAAGTTCTAATCCTTTAAAACATGTTTTTAAAGTTTATGACTTCTCTGCAATGGTTCCTTTACAACTAGAAAATTCTTTAGAGTCATTAAAACTTATAAAAACACTAATTGTTGGAGGTGGCTCTGTATCTCAGCCACTCCAAAATAAACTACAAGATGTTTCATCAAAAGTTTTTGCTACTTATGGAATGACAGAAACAATAACTCATATTGCAGTAAAAAAGCTAAATAATTTTAATATCACTCCTAATTTTTATGAAATTTTGCCAAATGTAGAAATTTATAAAGATGCACGGAATTGTTTAATAATTGATGCTCCAGAAGTTTCTAATGAAATTGTTTTTACAAATGATATTATTGATTTAATTTCTGACACCCACTTTGAATGGTTAGGCCGTTTTGACTCAATAATAAATTCTGGAGGTGTAAAGTTGTATCCGGAAAAAATAGAAGCGGAACTCTCAAAAATAATTACTTCACGTTTTTTTATTGCCGGGGTTTCTGATGTAAAACTTGGTGAGAAGTTAATTTTAATAATTGAGGGTAAATCTACACCAATTGAAATAAAGAACATAAATTTATCAAAATTCGAAATTCCAAAAGAAGTTTATTTCGTAAATAATTTTATAGAAACGGAAACAAAAAAGATTCAACGTAAAAAAACGCTCGCTTTAATTATACCATAATCTCAATTTAAAAAATTCTCATAAAATATTGATGTGTTGCCATTAAATAGACCTTATAGAAGTCAAAAAATCTTATTTATTTTAGGGGTTTAAGTGAGTGCAGAAATTAAGGTTTAGAGCTTGTTGTAAAAAAGACTTTTAATTATTCCATCTGAAAGTCCAATTTTCGGAACATAAATTTTTCTTGCTCCACTCCATTTCATAGCGGATAAATAAATTTTTGTTGCAGGAATAATGACATCAGCTCTATCTGGGTTTAAACTTAGTTCAGAAACCCTTTCGTCAAAAGTCATTTGTTTTAAAAATTGATACTGAGCATTTAGATATATATAAGAGATAGGTTTTCCTTCAGTTCGTCCTGACATTTTAAATAGCTTATTAATGTTACCTCCAGAACCAATTAAGGATATTTTTTTTAAACCTTTAGTATTTTTCTTTACCCATTTTTCTACATTGGCAAAAATCTCTTTATTTACAGATTTTTTATTATTTAACAAACGAACAGTCCCTATTTTAAAAGATTTTGAAGTAATTATTTTTCCGGCAGAAAAAACAGTGATTTCCGTACTACCACCACCCACATCAACATATAAATAAGAATCATTTCCTTCAATTAATTCATTTAAATCTGTAGAAGAAATAATTGCAGCCTCTTCTTTACCTCCTATAATATCAATTTTTACTCCTGTTTTTTTAAGAATTTCTTCAACGACTTCTTTTCCGTTTTTTGCTTCTCTCATCGCAGAGGTGGCGCATGCTTTATATTCTTTTACGCCATGAACATCCATTAATAATTTAAATGCTTCGATGGCATTAATCATTCTTATAATATTCTCGTTACTTATAAGTTCGTTGACAAAAGCATCCGCTCCTAAACGAATAGGTACACGTATTAAAGAAGACTTTTTAAATTTGGGTTCTTTTTCCTCAGATATAATAATATTAGAAATTAGTAATCTAACCGCATTTGACCCAATATCTATGGCACCGTATTTTTTAATTTCTAACAAACTAGTTTATTTATGGTTTTTTGGGAATTCTATTATAAAAGTTTTTCCTTTTTTTATGTTTTTCCAGTGTTTTTCTTCAAATTTAATTCCGATTACTCCACAAGTAGATACATGAGAAATAGGTATACTTCCAAATTTATTTACAAATGAGTTGATACCATGATCGTGACTAAAAATAATTGCAGAATTAAAACCATCATCTAATGCATTCACTGTTTTAACTAAATAGCCATCACTAAAACTGTATAATTGTTTTTTTATTTTAAGGTTGGATAAAGGATATTCTAAGTTTTCGCAAAAAATTACGGCAGTGTGTAATGCTCTGTTAGCACTGCTAGAAACAAAAACGTCTGGTCTGTCAATTTCTTTTGATAAAAATTTAGAGATTAAATGTGCGTCTTTTATTCCTCTTTTTTTTAAAGGTCTGTCAATATCTTTTATTCCAGAATATTCCCAAGAAGACTTTGCATGTCGAACAATGTATAAAGTTTTCATCCAATTTTAATTGTTGAGTTGTAAATATAGAAAATTTATGGTGCTAACCTTTCAATTTTCCATGAAAAATCTTGTTCTAGAGTGTATCTAATTCGATCATGCATTCTGTTAGGTCGTCCTTGCCAGAATTCTATTGAAATAGGTTTTACGAGATAACCACCCCAATGTTTGGGTCTTTCAATTTCAATTCCTTCAAATTTTTTTTCAAAAGATTTTAAACTTTGTTCAAGCTCTTCTCTGGAATTTACAACTTTACTTTGGTTAGAAGCCCATGCGCCTAATTTACTTCCGTCTGGTCTAGATTTAAAATAACCATCAGATAAATTTTCTTCTAAAATTTCTGCATTACCTTTTATAATTATTTGTTGTTCTAACGCCGGCCAAAAGAAAGATAAACAAATATTATTATTATTTGCAATTGCTTTTCCTTTTTCTGAATTGTAATTCGTGTAAAAAATAAAACCTTCAGAAGTAAACTTTTTTAATAGGACAACTCTACTTTTAGGAAAACCATCTAAGCCAATAGATGATACTGTCATGGCGTTACTTTCATCTACCATTTGAGAATCATCTGCAGTTGTAAACCAATTTTGGAATAATTCTATTGGGCTTTCTGGGCAATTACTTTCTAAAAGTTCTTGTTTTTCGTAAGATTTTCGGTAATTACTTAGGTCTTTTGACATTTAGTTTATTTTAATAAAGTAAAAATACAGAATATTATAATAGTACAATTACTGAAAATTAAAGTTTTAATTAATTTCATTTAGATATTTTGCAAGGTAAACTCCAGAACTTACACATCCTTGTATTAAATAGCCTCCAGTTGGTGTGTCCCAATTTAGCATTTCACCAATGCAAAATTGATTCTTTATTTTTCGCAATTGAAAATTAGTATCAACAGCATCTAAATCAATTCCGCCAATAGTAGAAATTGCTGCGTCTAAAATTCCTAGAGCAGTAATTTCTAGCGGAAATTCTTTAATGTATTTTGCTAAAATTTCTGAATTTAAATAGTCTTCTTTGGAAAGATAAGTTTTTAACAGGTCTATTTGAGAAGTGCTAAGTTTCAATTCTTTCTTTAAAATCTGCGTTGTATTTTTAAAATTAGAATTTTTAACTTTAAGTGTAACTTCTTCTCGAGAGAATGTTGGTTTAAAGTCGATATAAATACGTGCTTTTTTTTTGGATTTTAATTGTTCTCTAATTTTCGGACTTAACGCATAAATTGCATTTCCTTCTAAACCAAATTTTGTAATTACAGCTTCACCTTTTTGTGTTTTACCATTACAATTAATAGTAATGTTTTTTAAAGGATTTCCTTGGTTTTGGTTGATGAAATTTGGTTTCCAATCAATCTTAAAAGCACAATTTGAAGCTTCAAAAGGAACTGTTTTTATTTCTTTTTCTTTAAAAGTATCCATCCAATTTCCATTAGAACCTGTAATTTTCCAGCTTCTACCGCCTAAAGAAAAAACAGTATAATCAGCAGTAATCGTTTTACCATTTATGATGGTATTATTTTCAGTATCCCAACCAGAAAAACTGTGTTTAAATTTTAAAGTAACTCCTCTTTCTTTTAAATGATTTAAAATGGTATTTAAAACGCTAATTGGTTTTATGCCCTCTTCAGGATACACCCTTTTGCTACTTCCAATAAAAGTAGGAATACCGATATCATTTAACCAATTTCTAAAATTATCGTTCGTAAAATTTAATAAAGCATTTTTTAGAAAACCACTTGGTGTGTAGCGCTCAATAAAATTAGAAATCGATTCTGAATGTGTTAAATTAAAACCACCTTTTCCTGCAACTAAAAATTTTCTACCGGCAGTTTTATTTTTTTCATATATCGTAATATCAAATTTTTGAGTATCGAGGAATGCAGCTAAAAGGAGAGAGGAAGGTCCGCTTCCAATAATGGAAATTGTTTTTTTCATTTTATTGATGTATTCGGTCTCCAATAAATTAAGCAACTTAAATAGAGGTGTTTTTTCTATGCATAGCTCATGCAAAGATTACCTTTGTTGTAAGTTATAAATTCACTCTTTTTTATTCAATATTCTCTATAATTAAACAAATACCTAATATTATTGCAAAAATTATCCATTCCCATTTAATACTTCTATTTCTAAATTTCTAGATAGTTTCACTTTTCGCGGGTTTAGCCTTGTAATCAATTGGTTCCTTTTCAAGCATTTTTAAATAACCTTTTACACCAAGTGAAAAAAGAATAATTCCGATTATAATTAAGTATTCATTAATTAAAATTTTCAGACCATTTATGAAATATCCAAAATATTCGACTAAAATATTCGAGATTTTATTTTCCATTCACACTTTTGTTTAAAATTGGAATTTAGGTTTAGAAACAAATCATATTATTTTTTAATTACTAATAATCCTAAAAAGGTTATAAATCCATTTAAAACCAAAACAAAGAATCCAAAATCGAAACCGAATTTTTCTTTAAAATAATAACTAATTATATATGTAAGAATTGGTGCAGTTAAACAAATTACAGGTACAATTTTGTCTTTTAAGTTGTATTTGGTGAATAATCCGAAAGTATATAAACCTAGCAAAGGACCGTATGTATAACCAGCAAATGTGAATATTTTTGCAATGACACTTGCATCGGCAATAAAGTATTTAAAAACAAGTATGGTTGCAATCAATATAAAAGAGAAAATAACGTGTACTTTTTTTCTAATTTTTTCTTGCGCTCTTTTTTCTTTCTTTTTGTCAATTTCTAAAATATCAATACTAAAAGAAGTGGTTAAAGATGTTAAAGCCGAATCTGCACTCGAATAAGCAGCAGCAATTAGACCAAGTAAGAAAAATGTAGCTGTTGCTAAACCTAAAGTTCCTTTGGTTGCTATAATTGGAAATAATTCATCTTTATGCGCGTCAATTCCGTTTTTCTGAGCGTAATCCGTTAGTAAAACACCGAGAGCTAAAAAGAAAAAGTTTACGATTACCAATACAAATGTAAACCAAAACATATTCTTTTGAGCTTCTTTTAAGTTTCTGCATGTAAGATTTTTTTGCATCATATCTTGATCTAAACCTGTCATTACAACTGCAATAAATGCGCCTGCTAAAAACTGTTTCCAAAAATAATTACCTGCATTTACATTCTCAAAAAAGAAGGTTTTTGATAATTCGCTATTCGCAACATAAGAAAATAAATTATTTATTTTCATTTCGCTAGATATTGTATAAATACAAACTCCAACTGCAATCAACATAAAAAGTGTTTGTAAAGTATCTGTCCAAACAATTGTTTTTATCCCACCTTTAAAAGTGTATAACCAAATTAATAAAATAGTAATTGAAACGGTTGCCCAAAAAGGAATGCCATACGCGTCAAATAAAATTATTTGTAACACATTTGCAACTAAAAATAATCGAAATGCGGCACCGATTGTTCTAGATAGTAAAAAGAAACTAGCGCCAGTTTTGTAAGAATAGTTACCAAAACGATCTTGTAAATAAGTGTAAATTGAGGTTAAGTTTAATCTGTAATAGAGTGGAAGCAATACTAAACCAATAACAGCATAACCAACTACATAGCCCAAAACCATTTGAAAATAGCTCATGTTAGAACCTTCTACCCAACCAGGAACTGAAATAAATGTTACTCCCGAAAGTGAAGCGCCTATCATACCGAAAGCAACTAAGTACCAGGGTGATGAATTGTTTGCTTTGAAAAAAGTTTTATTATCTGCGGATTTACTCGTAATGTATGAAATGAAAAATAATAAGGAAAAATAAGCAACAATTAATAAGATGATGTATGCTGGCTTCATATTTGAATTACTAATTTTAATTAAGAAATACGAATATACATAAATCATAATCTTCAATTCATAATTAGTAATCAATTTGTAATTTGTAATTTTGTAAGCTATGGAATTTTCATCAAAACTTTTAGAGAATGCAGTAAATGAGGTTTCTCGTTTACCTGGAATTGGAAAGCGAACTGCCTTGCGTTTGGTTTTGCATTTACTAAGGCAGCCATCTGATCATACAAAGTTTTTGTCGGAAGCTTTGTTACATCTAAGAAATGATATAAAGACCTGCTCTAAGTGTCATAATATCTCTGATACTGCTTTATGTGATATTTGCATTAACACAAAAAGAAATTCAGAAATTGTTTGCGTTGTTGAAGATATTAGAGATGTAATGGCAATTGAAAGTACTTCCCAATTTAATGGTTTGTATCATGTTTTAGGTGGAAAAATTTCCCCAATTGAAGGTGTTGGTCCTCAGGATTTACAAATTGATTCTTTAGTGAACAAGGTTGAAAGTGGAGAAATTAAAGAATTAATTTTTGCTTTAAGTTCTACCATGGAAGGTGATACAACAAATTTTTATATTTTTAAACAGATAGAAAAATTTAGAATTGCAACTTCTACAATAGCGCGTGGAATTTCGGTTGGTGATGAACTAGAATATGCCGATGAAGTTACTTTAGGTAGAAGTATTGTAAATCGTATTCCTTTTGAGCAAAGTATTAGAAGTTAATTATTTAAATTCTTATTTTTATCACTTTTTAAAACCTCTTTTTCTGCTTTTTCCCAAGATTTTTTTTCTCTTATTTTTTTGTAAAGTCTAATCCCTAACATAAGTAAAAAACCAAAAAGAATAATACCCACAACTCCCCAAATCCAATTAATCGCATTTTGTAATGTGACTAAAAAGACCACGGCAAATAGTATAATTGTTGGAGCTTCGTTTATAATTCTTAATTTGAATGCAGTGTATTTTATAATATTCTTTTGTAATTGTTTGTATATTTTGTGGCAAAATCCGTGATAGAAATACAATGCAAAAACAAAAGAAAGTTTTATGTGCATCCATGGCATTTGTAAATAATATGGATTTTTATAAAGCATCCAAAAACCAAATATACTAGCTAAAATTGCAGAGGGCCAAGTAATTATATACCACAATCTTTTACTCATTAATTTGTATTGCGTTTGTAAAATTTCTTTAGCGGGTTCTTCTTTTTTGTCTGCCTCTACATGATAAATAAATAAACGTACAATATAAAATAATCCTGCAAACCAGGTAACAATAAAGATGATATGTAGTGCTTTTATGTACAAGAAATCCATAAATATATATTGACTTTTTTAGTTTTGATACTATTTAGTAAAAAAGTTTAGACCTGATTGAAATGACACCTTTTTTATTTTTATAATAAGATTCTATATCGAGTAGGAAATAGCTTCTTATAAAATTATTTATTTTTCCAATCATTAATCCAAGAAACCATAACATCTACCCAGTCATCATTATCATTTAAACAAGGAATGTGCTTGTAGTCAGTTCCGCCTGCTTCTAAGAAATCTTCTTTTCCTTCCATGGCAATTTCTTCTAAAGTTTCTAAGCAATCAGAGACAAATGCTGGTGTAATAACGGCAACTTTTTTCTTTCCCATTTTAGGGAATTTCTCCAATTCAAAGTCTGTGTAAGGTTTTAACCATGGGTCTTTTAATAAGCGAGATTGAAATGAATTACTATGATTTGTCTCGTCTAAACCTAAATGTTTTACAATTCCTTTGGTTGTTTCAAAACATTGATGTCTATAACAAGTGTGATGGGCAACTGAATTACGTTCACAACACGAACCATCTAATTTACAATGGCTTTTTGTGGGGTCAGATTTTTTAATATGTCGTTCCGGAATTCCGTGATAAGAGAACAATACGTGGTCATAATCGAAACCTTTTAGATGGTTCGCAATGTTGTCACTCATCACTTTTATATAATCTGGCTTGTTATAAAACGGAGGTAACGTATCTAGTTTTACTTGAGGATATTTTTTTGCTAAAATTTCTTCTGCTTGTACAACCACAGTTTCGTAAGAAGACATCGCGTAATGCGGATATAGAGGGATTAACATTATTTCAGTTACGCCTTTATCTATTAAATTTTTAATTCCTTTTTCCATCGACATAGAGCCATATCGCATAGCTAATTCTAAAGGAATATCCATTTTTGCTTCTACCTTTTTTGCAAACCTTTCTGAGATAACAACCAATGGAGAGCCTTCTTTCCACCAAATTTTCTTGTAAGCTGCTCCAGATTTTTTTGGACGAACTTTGAGTATAATTCCTTTAATGAGTATCCAGCGTTTCCAAAATGGAATATCTATTACTCGCTCATCCATTAAGAACTCACCTAGGTATTTTTTTACATCTTTTGTTTCTGTAGAATCTGGCGATCCTAAATTGTTTAATAATATTCCTTTCATTTAGTTAAAGTTTAAAGACTTTAAATTTTTTAAGATTGAATTGTTATATTTAATTTTTTTTTATTGGATAATTGGTTTGTAACCTCATATAGAGTAATCGCTAAACTATGTATTACGTTCATAGATGAATTTCTTCCAAACATTGGTATTGCAACAGTTTTATCTACAAGATTTATGTTTTCGATGCCGTTTCTTTCACTACCCAAAAGTAGGACGATTTTTTCGTGTTTATTAAATTTAAAATTTTGAATATTTATGCTTTTATTAGTAATTTCTATACCAATTATTGTATTGCCCTCAGCTTTTAATTGCTCAATAATTTGCTTGAAATCTGTGTAATACTCGTGTGAAACTTGACTGATAGTGTTTCTTGCAGTTTTTTTGACTATTCTGTTTTCCAAAGACGGTGAAACATGATGGAAATAAATTTTCTTTACACCAAAACTTTCAGATATTCTAAAACACATACCAATATTTTCGGGTGTTCTAATTGCATCGCAAACAATTGTTATTGGGAATTGTTTCTGATCATTTTCTATGTCGTAATGCGTAAGTTGTTCCAAATTATAGTTGCTCTTTGTTTAGGCTCATTATGTATTTCTTCGGTGTTGTACCAAACTTCTTTTTAAATGCCGCAATAAAGTGGCTAGATGTGCTGTAGCCAACCTTTAAACCTACTTCATTTACATTAAATTGATTACTTTCTAATAATCTTCTAGAATGTTCCATTTTGTAATCGAATAGAAAACTATAAACCGTATCGCCGTAAATTTGCTTAAAGCCTTCTTTTAACTTTTTTAAACTGAGGCTAATTTCAGTCGATAGCTCCTGTAAGGATGGTGGTTCTGCCATTCTTGAGATAATAATTTCTTTCGCTTTTCTAATTTTTAGAACATTTTGCTCATCAACCAAAAAAGGACAATATTGACCCTCTGTGTTTTCTTCTTTTTGAAAATGAAGGCTTAATAATTCATATACTTTTCCTTTAACATACAAATTCCGAATAGAACTATTAATATTAGAATTTATGATTTGTTGTAAAACGATTGAGACGGTAGGTTTTGTTTCTGTGTCATCATAGTATTTTTTATTACTATTCTCATCACTTAAAAAGGGTATATATCCGGATTCTTTGGAGAATAGAGAGTGAAATTTTTCAATCGATATTAATAATGAAACTAATGTTGTTTTGGGTTGGGTTTCGAGATTTATAGGCAAAATTCTTTGTGGATTATACAAAAGGATAGATCTGTTGTCTAAAACATCAAAAGAGTAAGAATTATTATTAAATATAAATTTAGATTTTCCCTTTAAACAAAAATGAATTTGAATATAATTGCTGCTAATTTCTCTCTCAAAATTCTGAATAGTTTTACTTTCATTCTGAAAATGAAGTAAATAAAAGCCTTTATCTAAAATAATTTCTTGAAAAGTACTTTCTCCGACATTTTTAATCATAGTTTAATTTAAAATTATAATTCTTTTATTTAGAATCGTTCTATATAAAAATAAAGAAAAGTCTTTACTATGCAGCAAAAATAGGGATTTTCTGCATTTTTATGAAGAATATTCGTAAAAAAACATTTAACGTTATAAAAAGTTCTTTAAGCGATATTTTTATTAACTTCTTGTTTATATTTTTGTACCTCTTTAAAAGTTATGAGAGAATTGGGGCAAGAGCACTTTTACAATATTGGGGTCAGTTATAAGAAAGCAGATGCAGAGGCGCGAGGTAAATTTTCTGTTTCAAAAGAAAATCAAGTAGCTCTGTTGCAAGCTGCAAAAAAGAAAGGCGTTTCTGGTGTCTTTATAATCTCTACATGTAATAGAACAGAAGTGTTTGGTTTTGTAAACAGACCTTGTTTATTAATAGAGCTCTTATGTGGTTTTTCTGAAGGGAATTCTCAGGAATTTCGGGAAATCTCAACTGTATTTAAAGACCAATCTGCAATAAATCATTTATTTAGAATTGGTACTGGTTTAGAAAGTCAGATTTTAGGAGATTATGAGATTGTCGGTCAATTAAGACAATCTTTCAGAGTTGCAAAAGAAAATAATACTATAAATGCTTTTACAGAGCGTCTGGCAAATAGTGTTTTACAGGCTAGTAAGCGTGTCAAAAACGAAACAAAATTAAGTTCTGGAACAACTTCTGTCTCTTATGCAGCAGTGCAATATATTATTAGAAATTTATCCGACTATAATTCTAAGAATATTTTGGTTTACGGTTTAGGAAAAATGGGTAGGAATACTTGTAAGAATCTTGCTGAATATACTCAAAATAAATCAGTTTGTTTGATCAATAGAACTGAAGAAAAAGCAACAGAATTTGTTAAAGACCATTTATCAATTAGAAAATCTGTAATAGGAAATTTAAAGGATGAGATTGCAAAGACAGATGTTTTAATCGTGTCTACAGGTGCAGATAAACCAACAATTACTGAAGAGCATATTGTTGATGGTAAAGAAATCCTTATTATAGACTTATCAATGCCAGAAAATGTATTACATAATCTTACACACCATAAAAATGTAACTTTGGTGAATATAGATGAATTGTCTCGTGTAACAGATGAAACCTTGGCAAAACGTCAGGCAGAAATTCCTTATGCCGAAGATATTATAGAAACACATAAATTAGAATTTAACGATTGGTTAAATGATAGAAGGTTTACTCCTGCCATTGCTGCTTTAAAAAAGTCTTTAGAGACAATCAAAAAAGATGAAATTAATTTTCAGAAAAAAAAGATTAATAATTTTGATGAAAATCAGGCAGAAGTGTTAACCTCACGTTTTATACAAAAAATTACCACCCAGTTTGTAAAGCACTTAAAAGATGAAAATACTTCTGTTTCAGAAAGTATAGATGTTATTAAAAAAGTGTTTCAATCTTAATCATAACTTAATGCAAAAAATTATAAGAATAGGAACTCGAGATAGCCAATTGGCTCTTTGGCAAGCTAATCGAGTACGTGAAGAATTAACAGAGTTAGGCTATGAATCAGTTATTGTTCCTATAAAATCTCTAGGTGATATTGTTTTAGATAAACCATTGTACGAACTTGGGGTTGTAGGTGTTTTTACAAAAAATTTAGATGCTGCTATGTTAAATGGTGATATAGATATTGCTGTGCATTCACTAAAAGATGTACCTACAGTTTTGCCTGAAGGAATTGTAAAAGCTGCAGTTTTAAAACGTGATGACTATTCTGATGTTTTATTATACAAAGGATCTGAAGAGTTCTTTGGACAACAAAACGCAGTAATTGCCACAGGTAGTTTAAGAAGAAAAGCAATGTGGCTAAATCGTTACCCAACGCATACAGTAGTTGGTTTAAGAGGAAATGTAAACACGCGTTTGGCAAAATTAGACGAAAGTGATTGGAATGGTGCTGTTTTTGCAGCTGCGGGTTTATATCGTTTAGGGATAAAAGAAGAAAACAAAATTAGTCTTTCTTGGATGATTCCTGCGCCTGCGCAAGGAGCAATCATGGTTACAACTTTATCGAAAGATGATTATTCTTTTGACGCATGCGAACAATTAAACCACAAAGAAACAGATATTTGTACAACAATAGAACGTGAATTTTTACACCTTTTAGAAGGTGGTTGTTCGGCTCCAATTGGGGCATTAGCATACATTGATGCTAAAGCTGAAGAAATTAATTTTAAAGGAGTTTTATTAAAAAAAGACGGTTCTAAAAAAATTACAGTTAACAAAACGGCGCCATTAGGGCGTCATAGATATTTGGCGAAAGATTGCGCAGATTATGTAATAAATAGAGGTGGTAAAGAACTAATGGCAGAAGATGAAGAAAATTCTGAAGCTCCTTTACATAATATTTACTCGACTAAAAAACTTTCTGAGTTTCAAAAGAACATATTATCAGAAACAATTGGAATAAAAGATAGCGATTTTATTAAAATACGTTTTAACAGAATTCCACCAAAGGAAATAAGAAGCGAAATAGAAAACGTTGTTATTACAAGTCAAAACGGAGTAGAAGCGCTCTTAAATTCTTTCACAAAAGATGAAATGAATTTTAAGAATATTTATTGCGTTGGTAGAAGAACAAAAAAACTGATTGAAAACAGGATAGGCAAGGTTACTCATGTTGCTAAAAATGCACAAAAATTAGGTGAATATTTAGCTAATCGACTAGAAAATAGAAAAGTAACATATTTTTGTAGTAGTTTAAGGTTGGATTCTTTACCCACCTTTTTACGTAATGAAGGTATAATAGTTAATGAAGTTGAGGCATATAAAACAATGTTTAGTTCAGAGAAAATTAATGATCAAGTTTCTGGAGTTTTATTTTATAGCCCATCAGGAATAGAAAGTTATTTAGAAGAAAACTCAACAGATAAAGTTGCTTTTTGTATTGGAGAAACTACGGCTTTAGAAGCAAGAAAACATTTTAAAAATGTAAAAGTAGCCAACATGCCGAGTGCAGAAAGTTTATTAGAATTAGTGAAAATATATTATAATTCTTAGTAGATGAATACAAGAAGACCAAGAAGAAATCGGAAATCTGCCTCAATACGAGCAATGATAGAGGAAACCACTTTATCAGTAAACGACTTTATTTATCCGTTATTTCTAATTGAAGGTTTAGGACAAAAAGAAGAAATTACTTCAATGCCTGATATCTATCGTTTCTCTCTTGATTTATTGTTGAAAGAAATTCAAGAATGTGTAGATCTTGGTATTAAAAGTTTTTGCGTGTTTCCTTCTTTGGGGGAAAGTAAAAAAGATAAATATGCAACTGAAGGTTATAATTTAAATAGTCTTTATAACAAGTCGTTGTTAAAAATTAAAGCACAATTCAAAGATATTGTTGTAATGACAGATATTGCCATGGATCCATATTCTAGTGATGGTCATGATGGTATTGTAGAAAACGGAGAAATCCTTAATGATGAAACGTTAGATGTTCTTGGAAAAATGGCTTTAGCTCAAGCAAAGTCAGGTGCTGATATCTTGGGGCCTTCAGATATGATGGATGGTCGCGTGGGATATATCAGAAAAGTATTGGATGAAGCTGGATATTCACAAGTATCCATTATGTCTTATACGGCGAAATATGCGAGTGCTTTTTATGGTCCATTTAGAGATGCTTTAGATTCAGCACCTAAATTTGGTGATAAAAAAACGTATCAAATGAACCCTGCAAATATTAGAGAGGCGTTAATTGAAGCTGATTTAGATATAGAGGAAGGAGCAGATATGATTATGGTAAAACCAGCTTTAGCTTATTTAGATATCATTAAATTATTGAAAGATAATTATAATGTTCCCATTTCAGCATACAATGTAAGCGGCGAATATGCTATGATTAAAGCAGCTGATGAAAAAGGTTGGCTTGATGGCGAAAAAGCAATGATGGAAAGTTTGTTAAGTATAAAAAGGGCTGGAGCGGACATTATTATCTCTTATTTTGCAAAGGAAGCTGCAAGGTTATTAAAGAAGTAACAACTATTTTATTCTAAAAGTTGAGGTAGATGAAATTCAAAAAATCAAATAAACTATACAAAAAGGGTCTAGAAAATCTTGTTGGAGCTGTCAATTCTCCAGTAAGAGCGTTTTCATCAGTTGGTGGTAATCCTTTATTTATAAAAAAAGCAAAAGGAAGTAAAATTTATGATGTTGACGGAAATGAATATATAGATTTAGTAGTTTCTTATGGTCCAATGATTTTAGGACATAGACATAAATCAGTCGAAAAAGCTGCAAAAAAAGCTTTAAAAAATGGTTATTCTTTTGGTGCATCGACAGAAGCAGAAATCAAATTAGCAAAAATAGTTTGTGATGCTTTTCCAGAAATGGATAAGGTTCGTTTTGTAAACTCTGGTACAGAAGCTGTTTTAAGCGGAATTCGTTTGGCAAGAGCATTTACGGGTAAAGATAAAATTATCAAATTTGCTGGCTGCTATCATGGGCATCAAGATGCTTTATTAGTGGCCGCAGGTTCTGGTTTAGCTACTTTAAGTTTACCGGGTTCAAAAGGAGTGCCCGAAGGTGCAGTTAAAAACACTTTAATTGCAGAGTATAATAATCTAGAAAGTGTAAAGAAACACTTTGATAATGACGAGAATATTGCAGGTGTAATCATTGAACCAATAGGAGGGAATATGGGAGTTGTGATTCCAGAAAATAATTTTCTAAAAGAATTAAAAGATTATTTAGAAACCAAAGGAGCATTGTTAATTGCGGATGAAGTGATGACAGGTTTTCGTTCTAAATTTGGTGGAGCCCAGGAATTATTGGGTGTAACTGCTGATATTACCTGTTTAGGGAAAGTAATTGGAGGAGGTTTTCCGGTAGGAGCTTATGGTGCAAGAGAAGAAATTATGCAAGAAGTTGCTCCGTTAGGAGGAATGTATCAAGCAGGGACGTTAAGCGGAAATCCAATCGCAATGGCAGGCGGAATTGCTACTTTAACAGAATTAAAAAAGCAAAATCCATACAAGCAATTTGAGGAAACAGGGAATGTTTTAGAAGTAATTCTATCAGAAACAGCTAAGAAGTATAATTTAGATTTGGTTGTAAATCGGTTTGGTTCCATGATGAATCCTTTTTTCACAAAAGGTAAAGTAACTAATTTTGAAGAAGCTCAATTGTCTGACACAGATAAGTTTGCTGTTTTCTTTTGGGAAATGATTAAAAATGGAGTCTTCTTGCCTCCAAGTCAATTTGAAGCATGGTTTTTATGTTCTGCTTTAACAGATAAGGATATTAAAAAAATATCAGAAGCAATAGACAAAAGTATGTTGGCTGTTTCAAAAATGTAAATAAATTGTCATTCAAATTACAATGACGTTCAAGAATATTATGATTAAAAACGATTTATTTTTAAGAGCATTAAAAGGAGAACAAGTTGATAGACCACCAGTTTGGATGATGCGTCAGGCAGGAAGGTATTTACCAGAATTTCAGGTGATAAAAAAGAAATACGATTTCTTTACACGTTGTCAAACTCCAGAACTAGCGTCAGAAATTACAGTTCAGCCAATTAGAAGATACGGTATGGATGCTGCAATTTTATTTTCAGATATTTTGGTTATTCCTCAAGCAATGAATATTGAGGTACAAATGAAACCAGATTTCGGACCTTATTTACCGAAGCCAATTCGTTCTCAAAAAGATTTAGATCATGTAATTATTCCTGATGTTAATGATTCACTAGGTTATGTAATGGAAGCAATTAAAGCAACCAAAGAAAAACTAAATGACGAAGTGCCGTTAATCGGTTTTGCTGGTTCACCCTGGACAATCCTATGTTATTGTGTACAAGGACAAGGTTCGAAAAATTTTGATAAAGCAAAAGAGTTATGTTTTACAAATCCTGTTTTAGCACACTCGTTATTACAAAAAATTACAGATACAACAATTGAGTATTTAAAAGCAAAAGTTGGGGCTGGGGTAAATACAGTTCAGGTTTTTGATTCTTGGGGAGGAATGCTGTCTCCAGTCGATTATCAAGAATTCTCATGGCAATATGTTCAGCAAATTATCGATGCTTTAAAAGACATTACTCCAGTAATAGCTTTTGGTAAAGGTTGTTGGTTTGCCTTAGATGAGATGTCTAAATCGGGTGCTTCTGCTTTAGGCGTAGATTGGACGTGTTCACCAAGAAATGCTCGTTATTTATCAGGAGGAAGAATTACTTTACAAGGTAATTTTGATCCAACAAGATTATTTTCGCCGCCAGCAGTTATCAAAAAAATGGTGCATCAAATGATTAATGAATTTGGTAAGGACAGATTAGTTGTAAACCTTGGACACGGTATTTTACCAAACATTCCATTAGAAAACGCAAAAGCATTTATAGATGCCGTAAAAGAATATAAAGCCAACTAAAATGCTACATTTTATATAATAAAGAACTTAAAAAGTTATAATTGTTAATGAATCTAGCTCAATATAGAAAAAGATGCCATTTCAATCGCAAACGTAAACCAAGGCTGAAGATTAAAAACATACTTTCAGGAATAATAGAAAGTAACAAAGCAGTTGAATTATTAAATGAAGTGAATGAAAGCTCAGTTTTATAAATACATAGAAAATTTACAAGATACAATTACTACTAAATTAGAAAAAGTAGATGGACTTGCAAAGTTTGAAGAAGACATTTGGAAGAGAGAAGAGGGGGGGGGAGGAAGAACCCGTGTAATTGAAAACGGCAATGTTTTTGAAAAAGGAGGTGTAAATATATCTGCGGTTCATGGAGAACTACCAGAAGTTTTAAGAAATCAATTTAAAGTAAAAGAGGGAAACTTCTATGCTTGTGGCTTAAGCTTGGTGTTGCATCCTAAAAATCCTTTTGTACCAACTGTGCATGCAAATTGGCGTTATTTTGAAATGTATGATGAAGAAGGCAATATTGTTACACAATGGTTTGGTGGAGGACAAGATTTAACACCTTATTATTTATTTGATGAAGATGCCATTCATTTTCATACAATATGTAAATCTGCTTGTGACAAACATAATCCAATCTTTTATCCAAAATTTAAAAAGGTTTGTGATGAATATTTTTGGAATTCTCACAGAAATGAAGCTCGCGGAATTGGAGGTTTATTTTTTGATTATCAAAAGGAGACAGAAGAATTTACTATAGAGGATAGATTCAATTTTGTAACAGAAGTTGGTCGTAGTTTTTTGGATAGTTATGTTCCTATAGTTGAGAAAAGAAAAGAAACTCCCTTTACAAAAGAGCATAAAGATTGGCAAGAGGTAAGGCGCGGACGTTATGTAGAATTCAACTTAGTGCATGATAGAGGCACTCTTTTTGGCTTAAAAACGAATGGCCGAATCGAAAGTATTTTAATGAGCTTGCCTCCCAAGGTCCAATGGATTTATAATCACAATCCTATGTCTGGCTCAGAGGAGGCAAGGTTATTAAAAGTTTTAGCAAAGCCGATAAGCTGGGTGTAGTAATTTTTTATGTTTTAGGTCTTTGGTAAGAATGCCTTTCAATAGATTTAGGCACAGCGTAACCATCTAAGCCCGTAACTGTTGCAATATTTCCTTTACTGAGGTCAATAAAAAAATCTTTAGAGATCATTTCTTCTCGAACATATATTTTGTCTACTTCTGCCAATACTAAAAGTGTTCCGTTTGCTTTAATGTGAACTTCCTCTAAAAACTTCATTCTTATTTGAAGAGGTGCACCTTTAACAAAAGGTGCATAACAGTTGTCCTTATATTCTTCTTCGAAATTTGTTTTATCAAATTCAGAAATTTCTATAGGGTATTTTGCAGATGTATGATGTGCGTCGGCAATATGTTCTTCGAAAACAGGGTTCAGCGTAAAAATACCAGATTCCATAATGTTGTCATACGTGTTTCTTCTTACTGTGGTTGGACGCAGCACGAAGCCGTAAATGGCGGGAGCCGAACCGAAATGTGTTACCGAGCTAAAAATGGCTAAGTTTGAAATACCATCTCTAGATTTTGTTCCAATTAAATTCGCAGATTTATATCCCGTAGCCGAATTAATAAGGTTTATTTTATTTAAGTGAGGTAATTTTTCTATCTCGTGCTTTTCAAATGTAATCATAACTTTTTGCTGTAATTAT
>JAQXAP010000035.1 GCA_029252865.1 Polaribacter sp. | reverse complement strand
AATAATGCAGGTATTACTAAAGATAATTTATTGATGCGTATTTCTGAGGATGATTTTGATAAAGTAATTGAAGTGAACTTAAAATCTGTATTCAATTTAACAAAGGCAGTTATTCGTCCGATGATGAAACAAAGAAACGGTTCTATTATTAACATGAGTTCTGTAGTGGGTTTAAAAGGGAATGCAGGTCAATCTAATTATGCAGCTTCTAAATCTGGTATAGTTGGTTTTTCTAAATCTGTAGCTCTAGAGTTAGGTTCTAGAAATATTAGGAGTAACGTTATTGCTCCTGGCTTTATAGAAACAGAAATGACTGACAAATTAGACGAAGCAACTGTACAAAGCTGGAGAGATGGAATTCCTTTAAAACGAGGAGGACAGCCAATTGATATTGCAAATGCATGCGTATTTTTAGCTTCAGATATGAGTGCTTACATTACAGGTCAAACTTTATCTGTTGATGGAGGAATGTTAACATAGTTAAATATTACATTCATTTAATAGAAAACCGTATATAATATATTTACAAAAAAAGAACCTACACAAAGTAGGTTCTTTTTTGTTTCATGGAATTAATACATTATAATTTTAACTTAATTTTTTTCGTTTTGTAACTTTCATAATAGATATTTTTTTAATGATCAGTTAAATATTTTTTAATGATATTTTAAAATTTAATCAATTAAACAGAGGCTTATGAATATAATATTAAAAATACTCCCAATAAAATACCAAAAAGAGGAACTAACTTCTTTCGCTTGTTTTTCTCTTTAAAAACAACACCACCAACAACAACTGCAATTAAAATCTGACTTCTTTTTATAGCAGATAATAGCATAATTAAGGCATCAGGGTCTTGTAAAGCTTTAAAGTAAAAATAATCTGCTGTTTGTAGTAAAATTCCCACTGCGGGTATAGACCACCTCCATTTAAAAGCTTTTCTTTTTGCAGAAAAAGGAAACCAAGTAATACATAAAATAAATAATAATACAAAAACAGTGTAAAAACAAAACCAGAATTGTAAGGTTTGTGGATTTAAAGTTAAATTCTGAATCAAAAATTTATCATATAAACCACTAGAAGCGCCTAAAAAGGTAGCGCCAATAATAGCAAATATCCATTTGTTTTTTTTGAAGATAATACCCTCTTTTTTTCCAATTCTAGAATATAATAATACCGATAGAATAATCAGGAAAAAACCAATCCATTGATAAAAGTTAGGATTTTCGTTATAGATAAAAATAGCACCTATAAATGTAAAAAAAGGACCAGCAGAACGAATGGGAGTTACAATTGTTATGGGTAAATGTTTTAATGCTTGATAAGCCAAAACCCAAGAGGATGCCATAATCAAAGATTTTAGGATTATAAATCCATGATTGCGCCATGAAATATCTACAATATAAAAACCTATTTTTTCCATATAATCTGGATACCAAATAGATCCCAAGTAGAATGGAAGTAAAAGCAAGAATCCTGCAGAAATTGTTCCAAATAAAACGGGAAAAACTTCATTGCCATGAACAGCATGTTTCTTACATAAATTGTGTAATCCTAAAAATAAAGCAGCTAAAAGTCCTAAGTACATCCACATAATGCGCGCGAAGATAATAGAATAGAAAAAACTAAATAGAAAAAGATGAATAAATTGAAATTATTATTTATGTATTTCTTTAAAATAATTTTATTTTAAGAAGTAAATAATTTTTGACGAAAATTAAAAACTAATATTAACAACTTGTTATTTGTTCAATAAACAAGAACGATATTGTTACCTTTGTACAAATCTTTAATTAATGTCAAAAACGTTTTCAGAATTAGGTATTCATGCAGAATTGCAAGAAAGTTTAGCTAAATTACAAATCTCTATTCCTACAGATGTTCAAGTAAAAACCATTCCTCTAATTTTGAATAAAAAGGATGATGTAGTGGTTTTAGCCAAAACAGGAACGGGTAAAACTGCTGCTTTCGGTTTGCCTTTACTACAATTAATTGATACAGAGAACACCAACATTCAAGCCTTAATATTAGCACCTACAAGAGAACTAGGACAGCAAATTCATGCTAATTTAGTCTCTTTTGCTGCAGAAAGTCAAAAGAAAACTATTGTACCGTTATTTGGAGGAATGCCGATAAAACCTCAAATGGAACGCTTAAAAGAAACAACTAATATTATAGTTGCAACTCCAGGTCGTTTGGTAGATTTGGTAAAACGTGAAGCTATCAATATTAAAGAAATTGGTTATTTTATATTAGATGAGGCGGATGAAATGGTAAGTGCCCTGAAGGACGAGGTGAATGCTATTATCAGGGAAATTCCGAAACTAAGAAGGACTTTTTTGTTTACAGCAACCATGCCAGGAGCAATCAAACAATTGGTCCAAAATTATATGTCTAAGCATGTTTTGCATGTAGAAGCAGATATGCAAACTGTTGGTCATCAAGGTATAAAACATCAATATGTAGTAGTAGAACCCATTGAGAAATTAAATATATTACTTTATTTTTTAGCTTCTAAAGAGGGTGAACGTGGAATTATATTTTGTAAAACAAAAGCAGCTGTTAATAAATTAGCAAAAAACTTAGCCATTAACAAATTCTCTTCTGGAGCGATTCACGGCAGTTTAACCCAAGGAATTCGTGACCGAATTATGAGACAATTTAGAGAAGGTAATGTCGATATTTTAGTGGCGACAGATTTAGCCGCACGTGGAATTGATGTAAAAGAATTATCTTATGTAATAAATTACCATTTACCTGATACGTATGGCACTTATGTTCACAGAAGTGGACGCACAGCGAGGGCAGGAGCAACGGGACTTTCTTTAAGTATTATTCAAAAAGAAGAATTGGAAGAAATTCCTGAGTTTGAAGAAGATTTGGGAATTGTTTTTGAAGAGTATAGAAAAGCAGATGCAAAGAGTATTGAAGAAAACAATGGTTTGTTGTGGGCTAAAAAAATATTTAAAACAAAACCCAATCGTACAGTATCTGAAGATTTTAAATCACAAATAAAAACAATATTTCATCATTTAACTAAGGAAGAACTAGTAGATAAAATTCTTGCAGATTATTTATCACAAATTACTGGTGCAAAGATAAAAACTGAAATGTCTAAAAAGAAGAAAAAGAAATAAGCATGGCAAATATTATAAAAAGTCAAGAGGATATTTTAGCAAAATTACGGATTGAAGCATTAAATCCTATGCAAATAGAAGCTGTTTCTGTTATCAAAAAAAATATAAATACCATCTTATTATCGCCAACAGGAACTGGTAAAACATTGGCTTTTTCTTTACCTTTATTAGATTTATTGAATCCTACATCTAAAGATGTACAAGCATTGATATTGGTACCCTCTAGAGAATTGGCAATACAAATAGAACAAGTGATTCGTTCTATGGGTTCAGGATATAAAGTGAATGCGGTTTATGGGGGTAGGCCAATGTCTAAAGACAAAATAGAATTAAAACATATTCCTGCAATTTTAATAGGAACACCAGGTAGAATATCAGATCATTTTGCAAATAATCGTTTCTCTAAAGACCACATAAAAACTTTAATTTTAGACGAGTTTGACAAATCTTTAGAAGTAGGTTTTGAGTATGAAATGCGTAATATTATCAATCAATTATCTACTTTAAATAAACGTATATTAACTTCTGCTACACAAGGAGTTGAAATACCTGAATTTGTAAAACTAAAAGAACCAAGAACCATCAATTACTTAAAAGGAAAAAGAACTTCTCAACTAAATTTTAAAACAGTAGTTTCTCCTAATAAAAGTAAACTAGTAACTTTAGTAGATTTAGTACAACATATAGGTAATGAACCTGGAATTGTATTTTGTAACCTAAAAGATACCATTGCACAATTAAGTAATTTTCTAGAAAAAAAAGAAATAAGTCATGCTTGTTTTTCTGGAGGAATGGAGCAAAAGGACAGAGAACGTGCTTTAATTAAATTTAGAAACGGAACGTGTCAATTGTTAATTGCAACAGATTTAGCAGCAAGAGGAATTGATATTCCAGAAATGAAGTTTATAATACATTACGAATTACCTAAACATGAAGAAGAGTTTATCCACAGAAACGGAAGAACTGCAAGGGTAAATGAAAAAGGAACTGCTTATATTTTAAAGTGGGAAAACGAGCATTTACCAAATTTTATTAAAGCCAGTAAAGGAATTAATATTTCTAAGAAGGCGAAATACATGCCGCAATATTGGGAAACTTTATTTATTTCTGGTGGAAGGAAAGATAAAATTTCGAAAGGAGATATTGCGGGATTGTTCTTCAAAAAAGGAGGTATTTCAAAAGAGCAATTAGGAAATATTGAATTAAAACCAGACTGTGCATTTGTTGCCATTCCTTTAATATTAGCAAATGAGTTGGTAGAAAAACTGAATAATGTGCGATTAAAAAAGAAAAAAGTAAGAGTAACAATATTATAACTTTAAGAGCAAAGAATAGGTGTTTTTAAAGTTGGTAGTATATTAATAGATTTTAATTTCTTTTGAATTAATTAATATAATCAGTTCTAAACGTTTTATAAATACGCATTTATTATCTTAATTTTGTTAAGATTCTCGTTCCTTGTCAGATTAGTTTTTCTTGTATTAATGAAACTAAAATAGTATTTTACAAGGAATTATTTAGTATTGTGCTATTCATAAACTTCTTAAATTTAATAATTATGTTACCTTTTAGAACTGAAATCAGAAATTCTCCCAGAGAACAAACGTTAAAAATTTATTTAAAAGACATTTCATTAGATCAAGAGTTAAAAAATATACTTGAGACTATATCTGGTGTTCGTTTGGTAGAAGTTCAGGAAAGTTTTGGGAGAAATAGAGTTGAAGAAAATGTAACGGTTTTTAGAAGAGAAGACACCTCAATTAATGTTTTAAAAGAAAAAGTAGATACTTTTTTAGATAATTATTTTAAAAAAGTACATAACGAATAAAGAAAAAAAGTTGCTAATTAAATTTTGAAATGATTATGAGCGAATAGATTAAATCATAAAAGTGTGTGATTTGACAGAAGGTATTAGCATAAATTACAAACAACTTAGTTTTTAATTGTTTTTTTTTGGTGAAAACAGAAAAGAAAACAATTAAAACATTGTAAATCATAAAAATGGATGCATCTTTGCAAATAATTAGTATAATAAATTTAATTACAATATTATGAATAACGGAACAGTAAAATTTTTCAATGAAACAAAAGGATTTGGTTTTATCACTGAAGAAGGTGTTGATAAAGATCATTTTGTACACATTTCAGGTTTAATCGACGAAATCAGAGAAGGTGATAATGTAGAATTTGACTTACAAGAAGGTAAAAAAGGTTTAAACGCAGTTAACGTTAAAGTTATCTAAGAAAAATATTTAAATTTTTACGAAAAGCCCATCAATAGTTGATGGGCTTTTTTTTGTATTAAAACAAGTAAATTGAATTTAAAATATTTTAAAGCTTTAATGAGCTTATTCTTGAAATAACCCTCAATAATAAAAGATAACGTTGAATTTTTATTTTTAAAATCCTAAAATTAATATATGATGGAATTTTTTAGAATGATTTTAAATGAAGATTCTTAAAAAGTATGTCGTTGTTCGTTTATAGAGGATGTACTTAATAATTTATGGAATAGCTGTATACTATCAAAATTACAAGTAATTTCATCAGAAACTGCAACTCCTGAAATACCCGTTTCTAAAATAGCCTTAACATCATTTGAAGCAATGCTTCCCAAACCAATAATCGGAGTTTTAGTTTTTAACGCATCAAAAATTAGAGAGAATCCATTTAAACCTAAAGTTGTTGATTCGATTTCTTCATTATCGGAAGCTCTAAAAGGGCATAAAATAATATAATCTACTTTTTTATTAATTAGCATTTCGCAATCTCCTAGAGTATTTGCAGTACCTCCAATAATTTGCCATTTATATAAATATTCTAGTGCTGTTGTAGCACAAAAATTTGTATTTTCTATGTGCACACCATCGGCTTTTACTTCTTTAGCTATTTTAAAATGATTCTTTAAAATTAATCTAGTTTGAAAATGAGAAGTAATTTCTCTGGCCTCCTTTGCAAACTTTAAATATTTTTTTTCAGATATATTATTTAAATTTAATTGTACTAATTCTGCACCAGATGTACATGCTTTTTGAATATTCTCTAAATGTTCTTTTGGAGAATTCCCTTGAGATATGTAATGTAGTTTAGGTATCATTATTTTTATTTTTTATGTTGAAAACATTGTGTTTTCAACATAATTTTGAGTTACAAGATTTAATTTATGAAGTAAAATTATAAAACTTAATGCTACTTTATTGATATTTTTTTCGCGTATTCCATAAAATAATCTTCAAAACGCTTTAAATTTGGATTCATTTTTTCCGAATATATTACATACTGACATTTATGAATACTTTGTGTAATTGCCATTACAGCAGCATAAGATTTTTTATTAACTAAAAATTCTGCGTCATCAATATTAAAAATCTTTAATTGAGTTGTATTTATTCCCTCTAGTAAAAGTAACTTATTCATGGTAATAGGTGTACAAATTAGAATATCTAAACCTTCAAATATTTCTGACTTCAATAATTCAATATGCTGCCTTTCATCACATCCATAAAGACGTAAGGATGTATGTCTTGTATAAGCTAAAAAAGCATCATATAATTCCATTGCTCTTTGACTACTTTCAACAAGAATAACAGCTCTTGGTGCTGCACCAACTTCCTTACATTTAAGTTTTTGCATGGTCGTTAATATCATCGCAGTAGTCTTTCCACTACCTTTTGGAGCATTACAAAATATATTGGCACCACTCTTTATGACAGGAATACTGCTAATTTGAAATGGAGTAGGAGTGTTTATTTCGAAGTCTTCTAATTTCTCTTTAATCTCAGAAGATAATTTTTTAAAAGGCATATTATAAATTCAGTAATTATTTAGCATAAAAATGACTTCAAAGATACAACTTAATAGATGTATTTATTTTTTCTATTGCAAATTTTGTAATATGTAATTTTACTTTAGACAATATATAAACAAGATTTTCAAATGACTAATTTCTGAGTCAAACATAAAAATCCCGAATGGTTATGTACTAACCTTTACTTTTTAAAAATTTTAGTACTAAATCTCCCACCATTTATTCCCTTTAAGCTTAAAAAATACATCCCTTTTTGAAGATTACCAATATTTATTTCTCCAGATTTAAAGTTAACCTCAAATGCTTTTATTTTTTGACCTAAAGGGTTGAAAATTGAGATTTCTTGCAGTTTTTGTTTAGAGGTTATCGTTAGAATATTTTTTGTTGGATTTGGGTACACTTTAAAATTAAATTCATTAAAATTTAAAACCGTTGTATTTAAAGTTGCGTCCGAAGTAGCTTGCCAACTGCTTGCAAGAGAGTTATCAGAATTAACATCCATTAATTCTAAATAAAAACCATCTCCATCGGCTGTTTCTGGCCAAGGTGCACTGTCTGTATATTCAACTTGATCAATGATATTCCCAAAAGCGTCTGATAAGACTAAATTTTGACTACTGTTTGATAAATCTCTATCAAATCTACCAAAAGCTTCGCGCCCATATTTGGCGTAAAAAACTTCCGTATTTCCAACTAAATAAATTGTTTGTTCTGGTAAAATAAATGTATTTTCTTCAAATTGATATGACACACCTAGTTTGCTTAAATAAAAACCCGTTAATTCCACAGTTGTAGAACCTGTATTTTGAATCTCTATAAACTCTAAATCTTTACTTTCAGGAAAAACATCTGTTTCTAAAGGATTATAACTTATCTTAGAAATTACTAGAGAAGGTGTTTGTATTGAATTACATTCAGAATATGAACCAAGGTTGTTTCGCATCCATATAATTCTTTCCTGTATCCAAGTTTTCATATTGGCTATTTCTCCGGAAAAATCTTCTATTGTTCCCCAACGTTCGTTTTCTCGAGTAGTAGACTCAGAAATTAATGTAACTGTGTTATCAATTAAGTTAGAAATATAATCATAGTTTAGAGGCTGTCCCTCTTTAGTCAAATCATTGAAGCGTTTTGCTAAATAACATCGAAAAGTTGGATTATAAAACAATGATCCCCAAAAATAAGAGCCTGTATTACTATATTGAAATTGCCATACATCAGTAAAACTTCTGTCAAAATTAATACCAAAAAAGTCAAACAGGTCGTTACCATAGGTCAAATTGTAATCCCAAACAGGTCCTGCCCTTAATTTACCGCCTCTATCCTTATGATAATAGGTGCTCAGCGCATAGGCATCTACATTTGAGGCTATTTCTGCCATTAAAATATAATCTACAAATGAAGGGATATCTATAATCGAAGGATAACCAGTTGTTATATTAGAATTATTTGCATTATTGTCTAGACTTCTAAAAACTCCTTCTATGTATGAAGACTGTTGTGGTGTGATATCGTTAGAATTTGGTTTTTCATGAATATATCCAGCACCGTTATTATACCAAGCTTCAGGATCTTCCTCATCAGGTCTATCTGTCTGCATTAGATAACCGCCAGAAATCTCTGGCAATGAATTTTCATCATCAGATAATTTTGCAATATTTACACGATCACCATCACGTTTTATTTTTTCAGAGAGTGCATATAAGCCAATATAGTCGCCATTAAGTACGACTTCACAATATTTTAAATTTGCTGCATATTGCCCCATTTTTCTTGTCATCTCGTAACTAATGAAGTCCCTCATCATGCTATCGTCGAAGGCAAATGAATTTAAAATCCAATCGTCTTCTTTTGGCATTCCTAATAATTTTACGCCCTTATCTTCTATACCGTCATCTTTTAAAGTATCAAAACTATATGGTTTTTTTGGTAACGCCTGAGAAGAAGAACCTCTAGTTTCAATACCTATAGTACCTGAATAATTTAAATATTCGTCATTATTAGCATCTGTAAGAAAATTTCGAGCACCATTTGGTCTTTGAATAATTTTCATAGTCCCAAGTATTTTTGGTTCATCAGGAATTTCAGCACCATTTTCTGTATTGATTATGACAATTGGTAAATTACTGTCTGTAAATGGACTATTATTAAACGTATAAGATTCAATATATACAGAAGAAGGTAAGTAGTTATCTGAGAATATTTGTGCTCGTACCGTTGTAGTTTCAAATATTTCTATAGGATTTGTATAAATTGGGGAATTTTCTGTTGGGTTATTTTCACCAATTGTATATCGAATGACTTCCTCTGAATTATTTCCAGATAAAATTAAACTTAAGGGCTCATTAATTAGGCCACCTTCGTTAGAAAAAATAACTGCATTTTGAACACTTCCCAAATATTCTTGACCTGAATTTCTATAACCAGGAGTGGTATCTGCATAACTTACAGTTTCTCCCGAATATATAGACGCACCAATTGATGTATTCTTTGGTAGATTCTCTGCAATTATCTCAGAAACTAGAGAACCAAAGGTATTATATAAACGTATAGTTTCTAAACCTGATGAGATCTTAAAATTTGTATGAAAATTATTATTATCTAATGCTAAAATTGCTGGTGGATCAAAACCAATATTATTTGGACTTGAATATACTACTGATAAAAAAGGTATTATTGTAAAGTCTGAAGAGCTTGCATTGATATTGTGTGCTTGAATTGTTAAAATGTTTTGACCTTCATTTAAAATTGAATAGAAATCTGTAATCATAAACCTTTCCGGACTTCCTCCAGAATACATTTTAGCTTCATGATCTGTTATAGTACCAGAATTATATGCCGGTGGTGCACCATTGATATTTGCTCTAGCCACTTCAATTCCGTTTATATAAGCTACAAAAGCATCATCGTAATCCAAATCCAAAATTAACGAAGAAATAGAGGTTATGTCATTGATTGTGAATTTTTTTCGCAGATATATTGATTCTGTATTGTTCGGAATAATGGTAGCATCATCGTCATCTGCGTAGCCAAAACCTGACACACCCAAAGACCAACTCGAATCATCAAAACTTAATTCATTCCAATTAAAATTGGGTTCAGAATTTGGAATTAGGTACTTAAATTCATCTCCTTGATTGATTAATGTTCTGGGGTAGTTAATAATGTTGCGATCTTTTCCGGAGGCCCATAAAAGAATGTATTGATCAGGTGCTAGTGTTATATCAGGAAATATCCATTTCGTATTATCATCAATATCATCAGATAAAGACCAACCATTTATTGAAACATCTTGGTTTCCAAAATTATGAATTTCTAACCAGTCTGGAGTATCACCATCTTCATCAGTATAAATAGAGTTAGAAGAGACTAATTCATTAATTCTTACTGTTTGCGCTGTTAAATTATAAATGCTAACTATGCAAAATAAGAGTAAAAACCTCATTTTATTATTGTTCTTAATTTTTATTTTATCCATTTAATTTTTGTTTATTAAGTTTTTACTTTCGAATAATTCAAATTTAACTAATTCAAATATTTACACCTATAAAATTTCCTATACAAACACCATACAATACTCATTTAAAGAAGTTTTTAAGCGCACAAGAATAGGTGATTTTAGAAAATCAATAATGAATAGGGCAGAACTATGAAGAATAAATTTAGAACGTATTCGCTAAATACCACGTGAACATATTTTTTTTTACTTCTTTTAGTATAATTTAAGTGAAACAATCCTCGCATTTTCCTTGAAGTACAACCCGCGAGACATCAACTTTGCGATTAGGAATATTGGGTATTAGCGCATCTTTTGATAAGCAATCTACCTTTCCGCAATCTGTGCATTGAAAATGTGGATGAACATCGTGATGCTCCGCGCTTGAACAATTAGTACATTTTGCATACCATTTATAACCGTTTTTACCCAAAAAAGAATGAAGAAAACCATCATCTTCTAACTTCTCCAATACGCGGTATATTGTGGTTTTATTCATCTTTGACTGAAGACGCTCTATTAATGTTATAGCCGAAATTGCAGTTGATTGTTTTTCAAATTCACTAAGCAGTAATTTAACTGATTTTGTTTTTCTTAAAACTCCCATAAAGCAAATATAACCCAAGTATATTGAGGAAAAAAATATCATTATATTTATTGCAACTTGGTTGCGTTAATTATTAATATGATTATATTTGTATTTCGTTGAATTAAACAAATTATGATATTAATAAAACAAAAACCAGACAGTATAGGAGCAATAGCTAGTACATTGTGCCTTATACACTGTATATCTACACCCTTTATTTTTATAGTTCAAAGCTGTTCAATGGTTTGTTGCGATAAAGCGCCTGTTTGGTGGACATTCATCGACTATTTCTTTTTAGTCATTTCTTTTTTGTCTGTCTATCGTTCTACCCAGACGACCTCTAGTTCGATTATAAAACCTTTTTTATGGTTAAGTTGGGGTTTATTGTTTTTAATTATAATGAATGAAAAATTAGTATGGTTTCCTCTAAACGAGCAGGCTATTTATTTTCCTGCAATTGGATTAGTACTGTTACATCTGTACAACAAAAAATATTGCCAATGTCATAACAATAAATGCTGTAATAATGGATAATAAAGAACAAATTCAAATAACCGGAGACAATCATTTTTCAACAAGTATCAGAACGCCATTACGTGCTGATGCTTTTGACAAGTCAGATGATGAAAAAATTAAGACTATTCAGCATCATTTCAAAATAATAATGGAAGAAATGGGGTTAGATTTATCAGATGATAGTCTATCAGGAACACCCTATCGTGTTGCAAAAATGTATATTAAAGAATTGTTTTATGGATTAAATCCAGCTAATAAACCCAAACTATCAACATTTGAAAATAAGTATGGTTATAAAAAAATGTTGATTGAACAAAATATTAATATAGATTCAGCTTGCGAGCATCATTTTCTGCCAATCATAGGACATGCTAATGTAGCCTACATTCCAAAAGATAAAGTAATTGGATTGTCTAAAATTAATCGTTTAGTAGATTACTATGCAAGACGACCGCAAGTTCAAGAAAGATTGGTGATTCAAATTCTAAGTGATTTGCAACAAGTTTTAGATACAAAAGATGTTATCGTTTCAGTTACGGCTAAACATCTTTGTGTTTCCTCAAGAGGTATAAAAGACCAAAGCAGTTACACTACAACTTTAGAATATGGAGGCTGTTTCTCAGATTCGGCAGTTCGTAATGAATTTTTAAAAGTAATAACAACTCAAAAAATATAAAAAATGATAACTAAAGAACAAGTATTAAATGCTCAAGATAATTGGGGTAAAGGTGTCGTTAAAATTGGAGCTCTAAGAGACACTAGAATTGAATGTGAAAACTTTGCAAATAAATTTCTAAAAGAAATGTATTCTTTTGATGATGGACCCGTTTTATTTAAGCCAACAAAATGTGAAATTGAACAATTTAGACCTACGCACCAAGAAGCATTATCTTATTTTGTAGCTGGTGAAGATAGAACTTGCAAAGAAGATAAAGGGTTTGCTATTAATCCATGGACAAAAGTAAGATTTGAAAATACTAATTTAATTTTAGAAAATAATCGTGCAATTAGTATGGGTAATTATTTTTTCACTGATTTAAATGGTGATGAGGCTAAAGTTGAATACACATTTGGTTACAAGTTAATAAATGGCGTATTAAAAATTGATGTGCACCATTCTTCATTTCCATATAGTATAGTTTAAGCCAGCGCTTAATATACAAATGCTTTTATTTTATCTGTCCCAAGGAATATTTAGAAAATACCGTAAAAAAAACCGTTAGTTGTGATAATTTTTTTCCTCAATTATAAATAATCGAGAGGTAAATAAATCATTTACTCAAAAGGATCAATAGCTAATAGCAGTTTATATAGAATTAGGACTAAGATAATGTTGTGAATGATACAAATAGAGAACCTTACATATCAGTATAATAAAAGTGAACCTATTTTAAGTTTTCCTAATATTACTTTAAATAAAGGAAAAAATTTACTTATTCTGGGAGAATCTGGTATTGGAAAATCAACTCTTTTACATCTTTTGGCGGGATTATTAAAGCCTATAACAGGAAAAATATTGATTAATGAAATAACTTTAAATTCTTTAAAAAACAATCAACTAGACCAGTTTAGAGGCAAAAATATCGGACTTGCTTTTCAGAAAAAGTACGCTATTGAATCTCTAAATTTGATGAATAATATAAAAGCCCGTCTTTTTTTTAGTAAAGTTGTAGTAAGTGACGAGCGGATTGAAGTTTTATTAAAACAATTAGATCTATTTGACCTGAAAGAAAGTAAAGTAAGCGAGCTTAGTGAAGGCCAATTACAGCGATTAAGTATCGCATTATCAGTTATACATAATCCTCAAGTTATATTAGCTGATGAGCCAACTTCGAGTTTAGATGATAAAAACTGTAAAGTTGTTATTAAATTGTTAAAAAAACATGCGAAACAAACCAATGCGAATTTAATAGTAATAACGCACGACCATAGAATCAAACCATTTTTCCAAAATTCAATTAAACTATGAATATTTGGAGTATTAGCCTACAAAATATAAAGACCAAACCGCTATATACTTTTTTGAGTGTTTTAATATTGTCATTAAGTATTGCGTTGCTTTTGGGAATTCAACAATTACAATGGTCTTTTAAAAATCAGATAACAAATAATTTAGGTGAAATTGATTTAGTAGTTGGCGCTAAGGGAAGTCCGTTACAGTTGGTTTTGGCTTCAGTATTACATTTAGACAATCCCACGGGAAACATATCACACAGCGAGGCCCTTAAAATTGGTAAAAACCCTTTGGTTAAGTATTCTGTGCCAATTTCTTATGGTGATAATTACAAGGGATATAGAATTATAGGTACAACTCATGCGTACACTTCTCTTTATAAAGCAGAGATAGAAAAAGGAAATCAGGTTGAAAATGCTATGGAAGTAATTTTAGGTAATGATGTAGCTCTAAAATTAAACCTTGAGATAGGGGATAGCCTTAAAAGTTCTCACGGATTAGTGGAGAATAGCTTTGAAGAACACCATAATTTACTTACCGTTGTAGGTATTTTAAAACCAACCCAAAAAGTAATAGATCGTTTAATAGTTACTAGTTTAGAAAGTGTATGGGAAATGCATGAACATGAGGATGAAGAAAATCATCAAGAAAATCATAATCACATTGATCATCACGAAAAAGAAATAACTTCATTATTGATAAATTTTAAAAGCCCTAGAGCTTTGTTAACGTTTCCAAGACGTATTAACAAGCAGACCCAAATGCAAGCTGCGTTGCCCAAATACGAGTTGCAAAAGTTATATGAATATATCGGTGTAGGCTTTAAAACTATCTCTTTAATGGCTTATTTAATTCTTGTAATATCAGGTATTATAATATTTATAAGTCTTTATAAAATGGTAAAAGAACGATCTTTTGATTTAGCACTATTTAGAACCTATGGAGCTAGTAATTTTCAATTGATAAAAATGGTTTTTTATGAAGGTTTGATTATAGTTTTTAGTTCATTTTTCCTTGGTATTTTGTTATTAAAAGTAGGGATAAACACCATACTTTTTTTTATGGAAAATAACCAACATCAAAGCATACTTCAAGAAATACCCAGTAAAAATTTATTGCAAATAGCAATACTCACCATAATCGTAGTCGTTATATCGGTGTCTTTGGCTATATATCCAATAATCAAGATGAATATATCAACAATTTTAAGTAATGAGAAGTAATATTATTTTTTTCGTTTTTCTATTTACTTGTCTGTTTTCTTATGGTCAACAAAATATTACATGGGAAGACTTATCAAAAATAACATTTACAGATAAATATTTTTCAGAGTATGATGGTTATTTTATGTACCCAACATTTTCAAATTCTGTAAAAGCCCTAGATGGTAAAAAAATAACAATCAATGGTTATTTTTTAGATGTTGTCGCTAAAGAAAATATATACATGCTCTCTAAAGGCCCCATGGCGTCGTGTTATTTTTGCGGACAAGGAGGTCCTGAGTCTGCAATAGAACTTGAATTTATAAATGAGCAAAGTTTTAAAACGGATGATATTGTGAGTATAACTGGGGTATTAACACTTAATAATGATGATGTTGAACATTTTAATTATATTTTGAAAAAATGTACAGCGAAATTATTGGACAAATAAAAAAATTAATCATATTTTTGGTTAAACAATTCACTAAAACAGAAGATCATACTAGATCTAAAATAAAGAATACGTTATAATAGTTATAGCTTACTAATTTATTTTTCATCTGAAGAATACTGTACAGTCATAAAATTCTCATTCTAAAGTTTACAAATTAAGTTCTAAGATTTCTAAATCCCAACAAATCTTAAATAACAGATGTTGATATTTATTTGATTCGTTTTATAACTCAAATCAATAATAAAATAATTATAATCAATGATATAATCTTTTAATATCAGTTTTGTTTAACTATTTTTACAATAAATTAAACAAAATAATTATGGAACTAATAAATCAAGCACTCGAGTTTGAGAGATCAAAAATGAGGAATATGTCTACAAGCGATAGAGTAGTGGCTTCAAGAGAAGCAAAACGACTAATATTAGCGTTAAATGAAATCTATAAAAAGTCCAAAGACACTAAACTTATGGATATAATGAAACTCTTAACCGCAAAGAAGAGAAAAATTGAAAAGCGTTTAAAGGGAAGACCTGATCCAGATTTCTAGATTATATTTTATTGGAAAGTTGAGCTTTTTTAAAATGAAAATAATGTTTGAATAAAACCTTTAATGCATTTAATTTTTATTGAGTAATTTTAACAGTAATTAAATTAGTAACAAATTAATATCAATTATTTGTAATTTGAAGATACTACATGCTTTTTTGATCATTTTTTCGGCAATTTCATTTTTATTCTATGGTTTAAGTTGTTTGTTGTCTCATAAAATGAGGCAAGAATTTTTTCGTTTTAACTTGAACGAAACACAACGAAGAATAACAGGGGTTTCACAGATTTTAGCGGGACTAGCTCTATTCGTCAGTTTTACAATACCAGTAATAGGAGTCATAGCCTCTGCTGGACTATCTATTCAGATGCTCTTAGGTTTTATAGTAAGATTGAAAATTAAGGACTC
>JAQXAP010000023.1 GCA_029252865.1 Polaribacter sp. | reverse complement strand
AAAATTACAAACGTTTTTCAATCCATTTTTTAAAGCTGTAAAAGTTTTGTGGAGCAACTCCGTGCCCAACAGGGTATTCATAGTAATCGTAGTTAAAGCCTAAGCTTTCTAGGAAAGGTTTGTTTCTTCTTGCCCATTCTATAGGTAAGACCTGGTCTACAGAGCCATGAGAACCATAATATTCTGTTTTAATATCTTTTGAGATAGTTTTTGGTAGTAATTCTTCATTTACATATCCGCTTAAGGCAATTACATTTTGTACTTTATTTGGGTAGAAGAAACTTAAGGAGTAACTTAAAATTGCACCTTGACTAAAACCTAATAAAAATGTTTTATTAGAGTTTGTGTTGTATTTTGTTTTTATTTGATCAATAAAAATAGCTATTTTATCAATAGACTCTTTTGCTTGCTCTAAATCGGAAAACTTCCCGTTTTTGTCATCAAAATTAATAGAATACCAAGCATAACTTTCGCCTCCCATTGGCAACGGTGCTTGTGCACTAATAATAAAAAATTCATCTGGCAATTCCTCTGCAAAAGAAAATAAATCTTGTTCGTTACTACCATAACCATGCAACAAAACTAATAAAGGCGGGTTTTCAGCTACTCTTTTGGGTGGTCTTACTAGGTATTGCAAATCACTCATTTTCTATTATTTGTTAGTTTTTCCTTTGTTATGGTTTGACTTGTCATAATGATTAGTTTAAGATCAATTGACTGTTAGCGTAAATTCCGTATGCCTTTCCTTTAAGCTCTTTGTTTAAAAAAGGACTGTTTTTTGATGTTGATATAATATGTTTCTTTGTGAAAATATAGTTGCTTTCAGGATTGAATAAAGTGATTTCTGCTTTGTTATTCTCTTGAATAGACTGATTTTCTAAACCAAAAATTGCTTTAGGTTTACTCGTGATATTTTCAATAAATTCCTCTAAATTTAAAACTGAATTCACAGCTCCAAACATACTTTCTAAACCGATAACTCCATCTTTTGCCTCGCTAAATTCAACTTTTTTATGTTCAATATCAATAGGATTGTGGTCTGATGTAATAATGTCTATAACACCCGATTTAATTCCTTTTATCAGGCTTTTTGTGTCAGATTTAGTTCTTAAAGGTGGGGATGTTTTAAAGTTACTATCAAAACCATGCAATTCATCATCATTTAATGTTAAATGATGCGCAGAAACACTGCAGGTAACTTGTAAACCTTTCTTTTTAGCTTCTTTAATTAAGTCAACAGATTTAGTAGAAGAAATAGTAGGTATATGAAGTTTTCCACCTGTATATTCTAATAGATATAAGTCTCTGGCTATTTGTATGTGTTCTGCTAAAGCAGGACTTCCTTTGAGTCCTAATTTTGTGCTGTTAATTCCTTCATTTGCAATTCCTTCGCCAGCAATAGAGTTGTTTTTAGGAAAACTAAATACTAGGCCATCAAAATTTTGAGCATACAAGAGTGCAACTTTCATTAAGTTGTCGTTCTCTATTGATTTTTTGTAATCATTAAAAGCAATTGCACCAGATTGCTGCATGTCATAAAGTTCTGCCATATCTATACCTTTACTTTTTTGAGTTAAGGCTGCGATAGGATATAGGTTCGTAGCAAACCCTTTAGCTTTGTGTATTAAAAATTCAACTGCAGATTTGCTATCAATAACAGGGTTTGAGTTGGCGTTAACAGCAACGGCTGTAAAACCGCTTTTGGCAGCAACATTTAATCCGTTTTTAATAGTTTCTCTTTCTTCAAAACCTGGTTCTCCAAAAGAAACACTTGTGTCAAACCAACCACAAGAAACATGCAAATTATCTAGTGTTACAACTTGATAACTTTCTTTTTTTACAATAGAATTAGCGATCTTATCAATAATTCCGTTAATAATTAAAATGTCTTTTTGTTGATTATGATATGGGCTTGAAGAGTCTATAATCGTTGCCGATTTTATAAGCGTAGTCATGGTTTATAGAATTTTAAAATCAAAATTTCTGAGAGCAAAGATACAATTGCCAAAGATAAAAACCATTTCCAAAGCCAATGAACTTTATTTTTTTTGTTTATTTCTTTAAACGTGTCTGCAATAGAGTTAAAAATAGTAATTTTTTTGTTTTCTTTTTTTAGTGCATTCAAGTCCAAAAACTGGAGTAGACTTTCCTCTTTTGTATAATTATAGGCTAATTGCACAATGGTATCTGAGTCTTTTAAAACACCGTAAATACCCGCTTTTACAGGTTGTTCTTTTGTAGTAAGACTTACTTTGTTTTGGAATTTCTGCTGTAAAGGAATGAAAGATTTCTTTGAGTTAGAAATTCCTAAAACCTTATCATTATCAAGAGGCGTATTGATATCAATTTTATTTTCAGTATCAATTCTGTAGAAAAGTTGTTTGTGTTGATAGCTTAATTTTCCGAAATTATAAAAGATGGGCACTATTAGAGGGGAATTAACAAAGTTGCTATTTTTTCTATTTAAAGAACTTGAAACCCAATATACATTACTCTTAGTGTTGGTGATTTGCGAGATAAATGAGCTGTTGTTTTCAAATGAAACAATATTACTTGCGTTTTCAGCTGTAGTAGGGAAGTAGCTATTAACAGTGGGGTATTGAAAGTTGGTTACTTTTTTTGAAAAAACATTTAGAAATAAAGGATGACTAAAATTAATGTTTGTAATTTTTAGAGTATCAATTTTTTTAGGTGCAATTTTCCCTAAATTTAAAACTTTAAGTAAAGAATTGTATGAGTTGATGTTTGCCCTTTCATTTGGAATAATTACTAGATTTCCACCATTTTTTGAAAATTCAATAATTTTTTTCGATAGTATATCTGAGATATTTTCAACCTCATTGAGTATAATTAAATGTTGTTTTGAAATATTATTATAGTTTGTGTTTTTAATAGAAGATTGTGTGAAATTAAACTCCTTTTTATTATAAATTTTAGAAAGAAAATTAGCCTCTTTTCCAATCGATAAAACATTAATTTTTTTATCGTTTTTTAAGGTGAAATAAAATACGTTATCGAAAGCGAAAGTATCGCTAAAATTTATTTTAATTTTTCCTTTAAATTCTTTCTGATTTCGAATTTTAAGTTGAATTGTTTTTAGAGTGTCTTTTGCGAAAGAGGACGAGAGTTTACTTATTAGTTCTGAGTCGTTGTAAATAGCAATAGGTATATTTTTTTTTGCATCACCTTGGTTTTTGATAACAATATTAATTGTAAAGTTATCTGTATTTGTATTATTGATAAAAACACTATCAATAGAAATGTTAGATTTTGTTGAAGATTCTAATTTAATAGCAGAAAATGGATATGTTACATTTGTAAATTTATTAATGTAAGTGTATTGAAAATCAGATATTAAAAATATTTTACTTAAACCATTAGTTTTATTTTTTGTTTTGAGTTGAAATTTTAATAGAACGTCTGATAAATCTATCTTTTTAGAAGATTCTTTAATGTTTAAGAGTATATTTTTTAGTTCATTTTTAGTAATTTTGTTATAGAATGCTGAATTTGTTTGTAGCGAATATATATCGTTGTCTGATGCACTTTCTATAATTTCTTGTGCAGAAATTTTTAATAAATTCCCTTTTTTACCTTTTGTATTTGTGCTCAAAGAATTATCTAAATAGATAAAATTGTGTTGTTTTAAATCAGCTTTTTTATTACTTAAATAAGGTTGTGAAAACGCCAAAATTATCGCTGTAAATAATAGCAATCTAATTACTAAAATTAACCACTTTTTTATTCGTGAACTTTTACGTGTTTCTTCCACTAATTTCTGTAAAAATGCAACGTTAGAAAAAGGAACTTTTGCAAACTTTTGTAACTGAAAAAGATGCACTAAAATAGGAATAATTAGTAGTACTAAAAAGTATAAAACTTCTGGGTTTTTAAAATACATTTATTCTTTTGAGTAATTAATGAAATACTAATTTATTATAAAAATGATAAAGTTTGGGCTAGATGTTAACTCTTAATTAAAACTTTTCGAAAACACCTAAACCAAATAAAGCAAAATCGTATTTGACAGGATCTTTTTTGTCTAAAATTCTTAAGTTATGGTCTAATTCAGAAAGTGCTTTCCAGTCATTTTGTTTTCTCAAAAGTAGTTTTAATTTTCGTGCTACGTTACCAGAATGCACATCCAAAGGGCAAGATAGATTTTCTGTACTGTGCGTTTTCCATATACCAAAATCAACCCCAGCAGTATCATTTCTAACCATCCAACGTAAAAACATGTTTATACGTTTTGCTGCTGAATTTTTTAAAGGGTCTGAAATGTGTTTTTGAGTTCTTTGTTGATGTGCAACTTCGAAAAACACTTGTTTTAAGTGATGAATTGCGTCTTTATATGTTGTTGCTTCGTCTTTAATAGATAAAACCTTTTCTAGGCCTTGGTGTTTATTGTAGATGTTCTGTAAAGATTTTATAAATTGTTTTAAATCGATAGCATTGAAAGTTCTATGCACAAAGCATTCTATAGATTTTAAATCGCTTTCTTGATGATTTAATACAAAATCATGAGGAGCGTTATCAAACATCTCCATCATTTTTAAAGCATTTTTAATGATCATCTTTCTGTTTCCCCATGAAATTGTTGCTGTTAAAAAAGCAGCGATCTCAATATCTTCTTTTTTTGTAAATAAATGGGGAATTTGAATTGGATCTGATTCTATAAATTTTGGACTGTTATATAGAATAACTTTTTCATCTAAAAATTCTTTAAGGTCAGATTTATTCATTTATTATTAAATAATTTTTCCGTCTTTCATTGTCAGTTTTCTATCAGCCATATTTGCCAATTCCTCATTGTGCGTTATTATTACAAAGGTTTGTCCAAATTCATCACGAAGCTTAAAAAATAGTTTATGTAAGTTTTTGGCAGATTCACTATCTAAGTTACCACTCGGTTCATCTGCTAAAATTACTGAAGGATCGTTAATTAACGCCCTAGCAACTGCAACTCTTTGCTGTTCTCCGCCAGACAATTCGTTTGGTTTGTGCTCTGTTCTATGTGATAATCCTAAAAAAGTAAGTATCTTTTTTGCTTTTTCTTCCGTTTCTTGTTTTGGCTTTTTTGCTATAAATGCGGGTATGCATACATTTTCTAAAGCTGTGAATTCTGGCAGTAATTGATGAAACTGAAAAATAAAACCGATATGTTTATTTCTGAACTCAGACAATTCTTTATCATTTAAGTTTTTAAGCGAAATGTTGTTTAATTCTAATTCGTAGTTTTCTTCTTTTAGTGGTTTGTCTAAGGTTCCTAAAATTTGAAGTAAAGTTGTTTTTCCTGCTCCCGAAGGCCCGACAACAGCAACAACTTCTCCCTTTTTGATATGTAAATCTAATCCTTTTAAAACTTCTACATCCCCGAAATACTTGTGAATGTTTTTACCAATTATCATGTTTTAGTCTTTGAAGCGAATTTATAAAAAAGACTTCAGATTTATCCATAAAAAACTGGATATCATTATAAATAAAGAATATCCAGTCTCAAATATTTAACAAATTTATTTTAAAAAATATTTTTTAGCTTTTTGTAATCAATAAAATAAACAAATCTCACAGAAAATGTGTGTTTTTGTGATTGGTCGAATAAATTATCTAAGTTTTTAAAAAAGTTTAAATTGGAGTTTGTGTCTTCATTAAAAATAGAATTTCGATAAAAAGCAATTAGTTGACTTCCAGGTGCAAATTGCCAAATATAATTTAAATCTAAATTCCAGCTATTAAAATTAACGTCACTACCGATATAATCTGAGTTTTTATTTAATGTTCCGTTAGGTAATAGATTTGCATAAGAATTGTAATTTACAGCTCCCCAATAATGCCTAAAACTTAGTGATAAAGAAGATTTTGTACTAAAACTATATTTCCCTGAAATTGTATTTGTGTAATTCTTACGTTCTCTAAAACCAAAAATAATATTATCGCTATCTTCTGTTATGTAGCCTTGGTCGTTATTAGTTTTGTTAAATTCTATTTGATACTTTAAAGACAATTGATTTGTAAATCTATAACGCGGAGCAATACTAAAACCAAATTCTTTTTTTGGATTATTTGTGTAGTTTGAGTAATAAGCGTCAGAATTCAGTTCTAGTTTTTTTTGTGAGTTTGTAGAAATCCATCCATTTATATTTTTTCTTTCAGGTTGTAAGAAATAAATACCGCTTGTAGTTCCTTGTCTTGGCTCAAAAAAATCTTTATTTTCCGTTTCATAGTTTATGTTTCCTCCGAAGGTAAATCTATTTCTAGTTTGCGCTTTCATCCCAATTCTTAAATCAGTACTAGTATATATACCAGAGAAATGTTGAAAATTAGCTCGACTGTACAAATAAAATTCATACCAGTTAAACTTTTTAGTGGGTTGAAGTGTTCTCCATCCTCCATTCATGTATAAAGTCTGTTGATCATTACTAAATAGAATTCCCAAATCATTTGGATTATAATCTTTATTTTCAAAAGTATACCCTATTTCTCCTCTCCAATGACCTAATCCATATCCAAAACTATTGTCAAAGGTGTATCCAGTATTTTGATTGTTTAGATCGTCTGAGATATTACTCATTTTAACAAATCCGTCAGCATTCCATTTATTATCTTTCGTTTCAAGATGCCAGTCTAAAGCAGTAACATTTGCATCTCTAAATCGGCCATCTCTTGTAACATTGGTATTAATCAAAGAAATGGTAGAGTTTTGATTAAACTGTTGGTCTAAAACTAAAATATTGTAATTTGTAAAAGGATTTAATATTGTTTTGTAATTGCTTTTAATGGAAACAGTATCTAATCCTGTTATAGTTTGTTCTGTTCGTTTTACTAGAGCAGTAGTTTTTTCAGTTATAGCATTAAATATGCCTATTCCCAATCCCTTTTTTGTTCTACCTGAAACTTTAATAGCGTTTAACATGGTTACTTTTTCTGGGTAATTTTGAACTTCATCATTTATTTTGATGTTATTTTTAAAGTCATCGTCATTTTTTCTTTCATTAGAAAATTGATCTAGTGGAGCTCCACCAATTCTTCTTGAATAAAATAAGTTTCCTTTGTTAAAAAGTTCTGTTCCTTCCGTAAAAAACTGTCTTTGTTCTGTAAATTGTTGTTCAAAAGGCCCTAGATTTAACTCGACATTATCAAAACCTACTTGGCTAAAATCTGGTATTAAAGTTGCATCCAAAGTAAAATTTTCAGTTAAACCATATTTTATATCCATACCAACACTCCAATCAAAATCTGTATTACCATGAAAAGTATTTGTAGTTGTAGAAGCGTAAGGGTATAAATTCAACCTTGTTGGTGGTTTAATATTTCTAAAGTCAGTAATTAAACCGTCATATTGTGTCCATCGTCCAACAGAATTATCAATATGTGTCCAGGTGTGTTGTTCATTTAGTTTTTCCAATCTTCTATGAAAATTAAATCCCCAAGATTGCACTGGTCTATTTGCAAAACGCAATGCTCGATAGGGAATTTTCATTTCCACATTCCAACCTTTTTCATCTGTAGAAACAGCACTTTCCCAAACTGCACTCCAATCAAAGTCTTCATTTCCGTTAGATATTTTTGCATCTAATTGATTTCCTGTGCTTTGTACAATAAACTCAAATGGATTTTGTCCGTCATCATTTGGATTTATAGTCACCAAAAAAAAGTCTGCTTGACTAGAATTATCTCTTACTGCAAATTCTTTTGGAATTCCTGTTGGATCAGGATCATTCATTTGACTAGAAATATAAATGGCATCATCATCATAAAGAACCTTAACTGTTGTTTGATATATAGAAGAAACAAGCTCACCATTTTCAGGTCTAAAAAGAACAAAATCAGTTATTACTTCGCTGTTTTTCCACACCTTATCATTTAACAAACCATCTATTTTAGGCGCGTTATTTGTTCTAATTGTTTTAATTGTTTTTCTGTGGTTTTTCTTTTGTGCTTTTAACTGATGCAATGAAAGTAGTACAATTACTAAAAAAATGATTTTATTAAACATTTAGATTATGGTTGATTATTTGTAAATACAATGCGAAATTATTTATCCTTTTTTATAGAGGAACATAAAATCTTGTTAAATATTATAAGACATCAAAAAACAGAATTTGTTACGTGTAATCTGTTAAATATTCCTTAAAGAATCTACGAATCTTAAATTTTGGTTTTTTTAATGAAAACTATGCCCCATTTTCTATTTGAATTTGTATTTTTGAATCCGTTTTAAAAGGATACAAATGAACTTACACGAATATCAAGGAAAAGAAATTTTAAATAGTTTTGGCGTGAGAATTCAACGCGGAATTGTTGCAAGTACTTCTGCTGAAGCAGTGGATGCAGCAAAAAAACTTACAGAAGAAACAGGAACAGGTTGGCATGTAATTAAAGCACAGGTTCACGCTGGTGGTAGAGGAAAAGGTGGAGGAGTAAAGTTGGCTAAAAACTTAGATCAGGTTAAAAGCATTTCTGATGATATTTTGGGAATGATGTTAGTTACACCTCAAACTTCTGCAGAAGGAAAATTAGTAAATCAAGTATTAATTTGCGAGGATGTTTATTATCCAGGAGATTCTGAGCCTGATGAATATTATATGTCTGTTTTATTAAATAGAGCAACGGGGAAAAATATGATTATGTATTCTACTGAAGGTGGAATGGATATTGAAACTGTTGCAGAAGAAACTCCACATTTAATTTTTACAGAAGAAATAGATCCTTTATTAGGTATCATGCCTTTTCAGGCGCGTAAAGTAGCGTTTAACTTGGGCTTATCTGGCGTTGCTTTTAAAGAAATGACAAAGTTTGTTACTGCTTTATATACAGCATATATCAAGTCTGATTCGGCGATGTTTGAAATAAATCCAGTTTTAAAAACGTCTGATTCTAAAATTATGGCGGTTGATGCTAAAGTTTCTTTAGATGAAAATGCATTGTATAGACATAAAGATTATGCAGCAATGCGCGATTTAAGAGAAGAAAATCCAATTGAAGTTGAAGCAAAAGCAGCAGGATTAAACTATGTAGATTTGGACGGAAACGTCGGTTGCATGGTAAATGGAGCAGGTTTAGCAATGGGAACTATGGATTTAATTAAAGAATCTGGAGGAGAACCTGCTAACTTTTTAGATGTTGGTGGTACTGCAGATGCTGCTCGAGTTGAGACTGCATTTGGGATTATTTTAAAAGATCCAGCTGTAAAAGCTATTTTGGTGAATATTTTTGGAGGTATCGTTCGTTGTGATAGAGTTGCACAAGGTGTTGTAGATGCTTACAAAAACATGGGAGATAAGATTACTGTGCCAATTATTTGTCGTTTACAAGGGACAAATGCTAAAGAGGCAAAAGACTTAATAGATAATTCTGGAATGGAAATTATTTCTGCTACAGAATTTCAAGAAGCTGCAGATAAAGTTCAAGAAGTTTTAGAAGCTTAGTCTTTTAAGTATTAAATATATTGAAGAACGCCTCATGCAAATGAGGTGTTTTTTTTGTTTTGTGATTTTTGTCAATTAACTATAAAATTAAAAAGTTATATTTTTTTTTCACTTCACCTCTATTTGATTAAAAGAAATAAAAGTTACAATTTTTCTTTTAGAAGAGTAATTTCATCACGTAGTTTTGCCGCAAGAATAAAGTCTAACTCTTTAGCTGCAGCTTCCATATGCTTGCGTTTTTCTCTAATACGTTTTTCTATTTCTTCTTTTGGTAGATATTGTAAATCTTGCTCTGCTGCAACTTGTTTTGCGTTGTCATAATGATAGCTAGAAACTGCAGATTTAGATAACGTGTCATCTATTTTTTTGTTAATCTGAGTAGGAGTGATTTCATTTTTTGTGTTGTATGCTATTTGTTTTTCTCTTCTTCGGTCAGTTTCATCAATCGTTTTTTGCATACTTTTTGTCATTTTATCAGCATATAAAATAGCCAAACCATTCACATTTCTTGCAGCTCTACCAACAGTTTGTGTTATTGAACGATGACTTCTTAAAAATCCTTCTTTATCAGCATCTAAAATAGCAACTAAAGAAACTTCTGGTAAATCTAAGCCTTCCCTTAAAAGATTTACGCCAATTAACACATCAAAAAGTCCTTTGCGTAAATCCTGCATAATTTCTACACGCTCTAAAGTGTCTACATCAGAATGAATATACCTACAACGTATATTTACTCTTGTTAGGTATTTTGTGAGTTCTTCTGCCATTCTTTTGGTCAGAGTTGTTGCTAAAGTACGTTCGTCTTTTTCCACTCGAACCTGAATTTCTTCAATTAAGTCGTCAATCTGATTCAAACTTGGTCTAATTTCAATTATTGGATCTAATAGACCTGTTGGTCTAATTACCTGTTCAACGAAAATACCCTCTGTTTTTTCTAGCTCATAATCCGCAGGGGTTGCAGAGACATAAATAACTTGATTTTGAATGCCTTCAAATTCTTCAAATTTTAATGGACGATTATCCATTGCTGCCGGTAATCGAAAACCATATTCTACTAGGTTTTCTTTTCTACTTCTATCGCCGCC
>JAQXAP010000020.1 GCA_029252865.1 Polaribacter sp. | reverse complement strand
ACAAATTCATCATTTAACCATGCATACGAGCATTTGTATTGGCAGGCGGCAGGAAAAAATCACGCAACAGGCAAGAAATCTACTTTATTAAAGCTTTTTGAGAAGAAATATAAAGCAGGCTTTATTGATTTTATGCAGGAATATAATGAGATTAACTTGTCTAAAAAATTCAAACAATTACCCAAAGATGTTCAGTTAAACCAGGAGTTAATCGAAGCAATGCGAAATTATGATTATATCGTAAATGTAAAGTGGGTAATGGCTCATTACAACGCCGCTGATAAATACCTAGGAGGAAAAGACAAAGATATAGAAGCAACAGGGGGTAGTAGTTGGCGTAAATACATGCATCCAAAATTTCAGCGAAGAATTTTTTTTCCATATTTATGGAGTGAAGAAGAATTAAAGAACTGGGGTACTTTTTAAATTAGTATATTTTATAAAATTTTGCAGGTGTTGCAGCTTAAATTGGCTTTTAAGTTCAATTAAATTAGTGAAATAGAACTTGTAAAGTTTTCCTAAAAAGATATCACATGATCATGTAGAAGTTATTTTTTTCTTTTTTGGAACAGTAATTGTCATTACTTTTTTATAAGTTTGGTTTCTATGAAAAAATCTATCCTATTATTTTTTACGTTTTTTTTATGTGCAGCTATATGTGGTCAAGATAAATCAGTTGCTTTTAAAAGTGGCGAATGGCTCCGTTATAAAATGAGTTACAGTGGTTTTTTAAGGGCCGGAACAGCCATTTTAGAAGTTGATGAAAAAGAATTAAATGGTAAAAAAGTGTTTCACACAAAAGGATCAGGTTGGACATCTGGAATGATAAAATGGTTCTTTGAGGTAGACGATAAATATGAATCTTACTTTGATAAAGACACCGTTAAACCATATCTTTTTAAAAGAAAAATTAATGAAGGTGGTTATAAAAAACATAGAATAACCTCATTTAACCATCTTTCCAATAGAGCATACACACAAGATTTTACGTTGCAAAAAGATACGTCAGTAGCATTTTTTAATGTGCAAGACATGCTTTCTTCTTTTTATTATTTAAGGGGTAGAGACGTTAAACGTATGAAAAAAGGAGATGAAATTGCGATTGATATGTTTATGGATTCTCAGGTATATCCGTTTAAATTGCGATTTTTAGGCAGGGAAGTGTTAAAAACAAAATTTGGAAAAATAAATACTATGATTTTTAGACCTATGGTTCAATCAGGTAGAATATTTAAGGCACAAGAAAGTGTTACTTTATGGATTACCGATGATGCAAATAAAATACCAATTAAAATGAAGGCAGATTTAGCTGTTGGTTCACTTAGAGCTGAGTTAGAGCAATACAAAGGTTTGGCAAATCCTTTCATTAGATTGCAATAAATTTTCAACGAAATTGATTTAGGAACTTCGTTAAGATTAAATACTTAAAAAACTTTTTTATTTGTATTTTTGAAAATTACATATCATAGCACGTATTTTTTGAAAAAAATAACTCTCTTTTTTGTTTTAATAACTGCATTCTCGTCTTGTAAAAATCAGTCAGAAAATTCAATTTCAACGATTAAAAAAGTAAAGATAAAACCCGTTTACCAATTTGGGTACAAGTTAAACGACTTTATAGTAATACGAGACACAATTAAAAACGGGGAGAGTTTTGGGGCTATTTTAGACAGACATCACGTCTTTTACCCTAAAATAAACAAGATAGCTGTGTCGATTAAAGAAGTATTTGATGTGCGGAGGGAGAGAGCAGGAAAACCTTACACGATTCTAGCAAGCAAAGACTCTACAGAAAAAGCACAAGTTTTTATTTATAACCATAATAAAATTAATGCCACAATTGTAGATTTTAAAGATTCTTTAATTACTGCTAAACGTTATGAAAAGCCAGTAAAAAAGATCCTTAAAACAGTTGGAGGTTCTATTAACTCGAGTTTTTCTGTAACTATGGATAGCTTAGGGGTTAATGCAGGTGTAACGAATGAGGTAGCTGATATTTATGCGTGGACTTTAGACTTTTTTAAACTTCAGAAAGGAGATTCTTTCAAACTTACATTCGAAGAAAGATTTATAGAAGATACTATTTATGCAGGCTATGGAGAGATAAAATCAGCTGTTTTTAAACACAAAGGAAGAGACTTATATGCTTTTAGGTTTATAGCAGATTCTATCCAAGGAATTCCAGAATATTACGATGATCAAGGAAATATGCTTCGCAGTCAGTTCTTAAAGTCACCAATAAAATTTAGGTACAGAATTTCATCGAGGTATAACTTAAGAAGAAGAATCGCTTATTATGGCAACAGAATTAAACCGCACAGAGGTACAGATTTTGCCGCAAACGTTGGAACCGAAATTTTAGCCACGGCAAGTGGTGTTGTAGTAGAATCAACAAGACGAGGAGGTAATGGTAAATATGTTAAAATAAAGCATAACGCAACTTATTCAACACAATATTTACATATGAAAAACCGTAAGGTTAAAAAAGGTCAATACGTAAAACAAGGAGATGTAATCGGTTGGGTAGGAATGACGGGTAATACAGGAGGACCCCATGTATGCTATCGTTTTTGGAAAAACGGAAAGGAAGTAGACCCTTTTAAGCAAAAGTTGCCAGCAGCAAAACCTTTAAAGAAAGAGATAAAACCAAAATATCTTGAGTTTATTAAACCAATTAAATATCAATTAGAAAATATAATGCTTCCGGCTAAACAGCCAGAGGTTATAAATAATCTAGCTAAAAAATAAATATTGATGGCATTAAAAAATATCAACCCAACCAACACCAACGCTTGGAAAGAATTAACAAAACATTTTAACGATATTCAAAATATCAATATTCAAAACTTAGACAAAGAAGTAAATAGAAAAGAAGATTTTTCATTAATTTTTGATGATTTATCAGTAGATTTTTCTAAAAATAGAATTACAAAAGAGACGATTCGGTTATTAGTAGACTTAGCAAAAGAAGTTGATTTAAAAGACGCTATTGAAAAGCAATATTCTGGAGAAGTTATCAATGTAACTGAGGGTAGAGAGGTTTTACATACAGCATTAAGAAGTTCATCTGAAGACCCAATTTTAGTTGAAGGGAAAAATATTAAACCTCAAATTCAAGCTGCTTTAAGAAAAATTAAAAGTTTTTCTAACAAAGTCATCTCTGGGAAGTGGAAAGGATATACAGGTAAATCTATTACTGATATTGTAAATATAGGTATCGGTGGGTCGGATTTAGGGCCAGATATGGTTGTAGAATCTTTAAAACATTATAAAAATCAATTAAATACTCATTTTGTTTCTAATGTTGATGGTGATCACGTATCAGAAATTATAAAAACGTTAAACCCCGAAACTACATTGTTTGTAATTGTGTCAAAAACCTTTACAACACAAGAAACTATTACCAATTCTGAGACGATCAAAAACTGGTTTTTAAAATCAGCGACTATTTTTGATATTCCTAAACATTTTGTAGCGGTTTCAACAAACTTAGCTGCAGTAGATAACTTTGGAATTGATAAGAAAAACGTTTTTCCTATGTGGAACTGGGTGGGAGGCCGTTTTTCTCTTTGGTCTGCTGTTGGTTTGTCTATCAGTTTATCTGTTGGCTATGATAATTACAAAGCATTGTTAGAAGGAGCAGAAGAAATGGATCTTCACTACAAAAACGAAGAATTTGGTCAAAATATTCCGGTAATATTAGCATTGATAAGTATTTGGTATAATAATTTTTATGGCGCAGAAACAGAAGCTGTTTTGCCTTATTCTCAGTATTTAAAGAAACTTCCAGATTATTTACAGCAAGCTATTATGGAGAGTAATGGTAAAGGTGTAGATAGAAATGGTGATAAAATAGATTACCAAACAGGCACAATTGTTTGGGGAAGTACAGGTACAAATATGCAACATGCTTTTATGCAGTTAGTACACCAAGGAACCAAATTAATTCCTGCCGATTTTATTGGCTATAAAGAATCATTAAACGGTTTAACAGATCATCATAACAAATTGATGGCAAACTATTATGGTCAAATGGATGCTTTAGCTTTTGGTAAAACAAAAGAGGAGGTGCATTTAGAATTAAAGGTTTCTGGTAACGAAGACAAAATAGAATCTCTTTTACCCTTTAAAGTTTTTGAGGGAAATAGGCCAAGTAATGCAATTCTTTTTGAAAAATTAACTCCTCGCTCTTTGGGTAAGTTAATTGCACTTTATGAGCATAAAATCTACACCCAAGGAATATTATGGAATATTTACAGCTATGATCAGTTTGGTGTGGAATTAGGAAAAGAACTAGCAAAAAAAATATTGAATAAATAGTTTTTTAGTCGACTAAAAATACATAATTTAAATATCTGATGCTTCTTCGTTTATTTGTTAATAATTTGATTGTTATTTAATTTATTGATTATTAGGATTTAGATGTCTTTTTTATTAAATTTGAGTTCTTAAAGTTTTGTTAAACCTTAACATTAGTTTAACTTTACACGGCTGCAAAATGGGGATTTTTGCAGAATATCTAATAACATAAAATTATACAATGAGAAATTTTAAAAACTTATTATTTGTAGTGGTGTTTTTTATATCTGCTACTGTTTTAGGACAAACTAAGATTACTGGTGTTATTGTCGATGAGACAAACCAATCTTTACCAGGAGCTAGTGTTGTTGTAAAAGGCACAACGAACGGTACATCAACTGATTTTGATGGAAAGTTTACACTCCAAGCAGAGACTACTTCTGGAACAGTTGTCGTGTCTTTTATTGGTTACAAATCTAAAGAAGTAAGTTTTTCTTCTTCAAAAGCCAATTTAGGATCGATTCAATTGCAAGAAGATTCAGTTTTAGATGAAATTGTAATTACTGCTACTTCATTTGCTATCGATAGAAAAACTCCTGTTGCTGTATCTACAGTAAAAGCAGCGGATATTGAAGCAAAATTAGGTACACAAGAATTTCCTGAGATTTTAAAATCTACTCCAGGTGTATACGCTACTAAAACAGGTGGTGGTTATGGAGACTCAAGGATTAACTTACGTGGATTTAGTTCTGCAAACGTTGCGGTAATGATTAATGGAGTTCCTGTTAATGATATGGAAAACGGAGCTGTGTATTGGTCTAACTGGGCAGGTTTATCTGATGTTACTTCTGCAATGCAAGTACAAAGAGGTTTAGGGGCATCTAAAGTTGCAGTACCTTCTATAGGAGGAACAATCAACATTATTTCTAAATCTTCAGATGCAGAACAGGGAGGTAACGTAAACATGTCTACCGGTAATAATGGATACCAGAAATATGGTATGACGTTGTCTACTGGTTTAATGGATAATGGTCTTGCAGTAACTGCTTCTGCTGCCAAAATTTCTGGAGACGGTTATGTAGATGGACTTCAGTTTAGTGGAGTAAATTATTTCTTAAATGTTTCTAAAATTATAAATGATAATCATAAATTATCTTTCAACGTAATTGGTGCAAAACAAACACACGGTCAACGTTTTAATAGAACTACAATTGCAGGTAATAGAGCTACAGAACAGGGAGGTCAGAGATTTAACTTAGATTGGGGTTACAGAAATGGTCAAGTTGAAAATTCTTCTTTTAACTTTTATCATAAACCTCAAGTATCCCTTAACCACGATTGGGTAATTTCAGACAGAACATTCTTAACAACTGTTGCTTATGTCTCTTATGGTTCTGGAGGAGGTAGAAGATTAGACAATTCTGCCGATGGTGAACTTAATATAGGGAAAGCTGAGTATAGATTAGGAGGTGCAGATCAACCAATTGATTTTGATAGAATTATCCAAGAAAATAAAGATAGAGGCGCACTAGGTTCTTCAAACGTGTTTTTAGCGTCTAATAATGATCACGAATGGTACGGAGTTTTATCTACACTAAAAACTGATTTATCAGACAACTTGAAACTAACTGCAGGTTTAGATGGTAGATACTATAAAGGTATTCATTATTATGAGGTTACAGATTTATTAGGAGGTAGTTTTTTCCAAAATCCTAATAGAAATGATAATAATTTTGAAGAAGCATTACAAGTTGGTGATCGTTTAAACAGAGATTATGAGGGTAGAGTATTAAGATATGGTCTTTTTACCCAGTTAGAATATTCTCAAGAAGAGCTATCTGTTTTCTTATCTACAAATATTTCTAATACAAGGTATGCTAGATCTAGCTTCTTAGACGATTCAACAAATATAAATGGTAGAGTTTCTGACAATGTTAACTTTTTAGGTTTTGGTACAAAAGGAGGAGCAAATTATAATTTAGATGACACCAACAATGTTTTTGCTAACGTGGGGTATTTTTCTAGAGCACCGTTTTTAACTGGAGGAGTTTTTGTAAATAAAGAATCTATCGATTTTAATGAAGACGCTGCAAATGAAAAGATTTTTAGTGCTGAAATTGGATATGGATACCGAAGCGAAAAATTTAATGCAAACGTAAATATTTATAGAACTTCTTGGTTAGATAAATCTATTTCTCCTAGTGTAAGAGATCGTGATAACCCAGGGGAATTCTTAAATACGAATATTACAGGATTAGACGCTTTACATCAAGGGATAGAGCTTGATTTTATCTATAAATTATCTGATAAATTTAGAGTAAACGGAATGGTTTCTTTGGGAGATTGGAAATGGAAGAGTGATGTTGTAGCTGATGTATTTAATGATGACGGAACTTTAAATACAACAATAGAAGTTTTAGCTACAGATTTAAAAGTTAATGATGCTGCGCAAACTACCTGGGCATTAGGAGCTAACTATAAGGTTTTAGATAAAACATCAATATCTTTAGACTATAATTACGCAGGCGATATTTATGCTCGAGTTGATTTTAGTCAAGGAACAACAGACAGACAAAATACATGGAAATTACCTGCATATCATTTATTTGATTTAGGAATTAATCATGGATTTAGTATCGGAGATTTTGATGCTACCTTAAGAGGAAACATGAATAATATATTTAATGTCGAATACGTTTCTGATGCTTTTGATGCCTCAAGTCACTCAGCTGCAGATGCAGACGTATTCTATGGAGCTGGAAGAACATTTAGTTTAGGGTTAAAGGTTAACTTTTAAAAATATACACACACACAATCATGAAAAAAATACTTTTATTATTAACAATTTTTTCAATGGTATTCACTTCTTGTGATCCATTAGAAGATATTTACAGTGACTTAGATGCACTAAAAACTGATGGCATTTTCGGAAATGTAACTCGAACTTTATCTGATGACGATTATGATGATTTAGATCTCAGTGATAAGAATTTTAGTTCAATAGACGATGCAAAAACAATGTTACCTGGATTTTTATCAGACGAATATCCAGTTTTAGGTGTTATTTGGAACGCAGACGGCTCTATTAAGAAAGCTTCTTCTGCAACAATCACTTATAAGTTATATAGCCCAATTAAATTTGACACATACACAGTAACTGATGAAGATTATACTGAATTGGGTTTAACCAGTTTAAATAACCTTGGTGATTTTAATGATTTATTTGCAAGTAAATTTCCGAATGAAGAAAAAGGAACTGTAATCGATTTAACTTATACTACAGAGCCAACGATCATAGACTACACATTAACGAATGATGATTTTGATTTAGTAGGTAATGGTCGTTTTAATAATTTTGATATTAGACCAGGTAGAGACGAAGAAACTGAAGAATCTAGAAGAGTTAAGATTCAAACAATCTTATTAAACAACTTTCCAGCTGCAGAAGATGGAACGAAATACAATGTAACATATGCAGTTTACGATGGTAGTGCAGGTGTTCTAAACATGTTAGTTAAGCAACAGCAAAATGAGCCGGATCCTAATTTAACAACAGATTATACCTTAACAGATGATGATTTTGATTTGGTTGGTAATGGTCGATATAATAATTTCGATATAAGAGAAGGTAAAGATGAAGAAACGGTAGAAGCAAGAAGAGCTAAGATAGAGACTATTTTATTAAATAATTTTCCAGCTGCAGCTTCTGGTGATTTATATAATGTTACCTATGCAATTTACGACGGTTCTGCTGGTTCGAGAGTTATGTTAGTTCAATTTGATGGAACTGGTTATACTATTTTCAGTACCACTTCATATGAATTTTATACTTTTGAGTTGGAGGAATCTACAACTAGATTTACACTGACAGATGAGTGGGCTGCGCCAATAACGTTCACAAGTGAAGAGTATACTCTAATGGGACAACGTTATCCAAACTTTAGTGATATTGATGAAGCTGAATACAATATCGGAATCTACTTAAGAACATTATATCAATTTGCAGCTCCTGAAGATTTTGTTGCTGTAGAATATAATTACTATAGTGGAGGAGTAAGCCAAAGAAATGTAAATTTTGTTTTTGATGGTTCTGTATGGAATGCAATACCTACTGTAATTGATTCAGAGTTACAGTTTGCACATAATGGTACAACTTGGGTTCCAGACAATACAATTAGTTACACATTAACAAACGCAGATTTTGCTCTTGTAGGCAATGGTAGCTATAACAACTTTGATGTTAGAGCAGGAAAAGATGAAGAAAAAGTTGAAGTTCGTTTGGCTAAAATTAGTACAATCTTATTAAACAATTTTCCTCAATATGGAGAGGGTCAAAAGTTTTCAGTCTCATATGCGGTTTGGAAACCAGGAGATGACGTTTTCGTTCTGAATGTTATTCACGACGGTACAAAATATGTATTACAATAATTAAATTGTTTTTCTTTTAAAAACCACCTCAATTGAGGTGGTTTTTTTATATATAAAATGAGTAACTTTGCAGTGTCACAAAATCACAAAATAAATGAAAACCATTCATTCATATTGGGCATACATTGTTTTAGCAATTTTAATTTTTACTGTTGTAAATGCAATTATTGGTCTAACACAAAAAAAGGAATTTAAAGATAAAGATTTGCGTTTAGGGCTTTTCACTTTAATTGTCTCTCATATTCAATTATTAATTGGTTTCGCATGGTATTTTATGTCTCCTTGGTATAAAGCATTAAAAGATCCTGCAGTATCAGTCATGGCAAATAAAGAATTAAGGTTACTCGCTGTAGAGCATCCTATTACTATGATTCTTGCAATTGTATTGATTACTATTGGATGGTCTAAGCACAAAAAGAAAACAGAGGATACTGCAAAATTCAAAACCTTTAGCATCTTTTATGGGGTAGCATTACTATTGATTCTTTCAAGAATCCCTTGGAGTAACTGGTTTTAAATATGAAAATTTTAAGCTATTTATTATCTCCCATTTTTGTATTTACTTTTACATTATTATTAATAATCTTCCATCCATTTCAGTGGCTAAGCTTTACTATATTTGGTATTAAGGCACATTCTAAAGTTGTAAACGCATTAAATTATACGTTGGTTAAATCAATGTTACTTATAGGTGTTACTGTAAGGGTTACGAATAAACATAAAATTCCAGAAAACACATCAATTATTTTTGTATCCAACCATCAATCAATTTCGGATATTCCTCCAATTGGTTGGTATTTTAGAAAGTACAATCCTAAATTTGTTTCAAAAATTGAGTTAGGGAAAGGGGTTCCGAGTGTCTCTTTTAACCTAAAGAATGGGGGTGCGGCGCTTATAGACAGAAAAGATTCAAAACAATCAATAAGTGAGTTGATTAATTTCTCTAAAAGAATCAATAAAAACAAATGGAGCGCAGTTATCTTTCCGGAAGGAACTCGGAGTAGAAATGGTGTTCCTAAAAGTTTTGCTAAAAATGGTTTAAAGGTAATTGCTAAGTTCAATAAAGAAGGGTACATAGTACCCCTAACAATAAACAATTCTTGGAAAATCTTTAAATACGGAAAATTTCCATTGGGTATTGGTAATCCAATTACAATTACTACCCACCAACCTATAAAAATAGACTCATTGCCAATAGATGAGTTATTAGAAAAAACAGAGTCCGTTATAAAAGAACACGTAAAATAAAATTATGTCGATATACAATGTTAGAAAAGAGGTAATGCAAACTTTAGAAAAAAGTATGCAAACTTTTATGGATAAATATTTAATACCCGCAGAAAAAATTTGGCAGCCAACAGACTTTCTACCAAATTCTCAAAAAGATTCTTTTATTACAGAAGTAGAAGAAATTAGAGAAATTTCTAAAGAATTACATGACGATTTTTGGGTTGTTTTAGTAGGAGATACTATTACAGAAGAGGCTTTGCCAACCTATGAATCTTGGTTGTTAGATTTAGATGGTGTTTCTCAAGACCCAGACAACAGTTGGGCTAAATGGGTAAGAACTTGGACTGCAGAAGAAAATAGACATGGAGATGTTTTAAATAAGTACTTGTACTTATCTGGCCGTGTAAACATGCGCGAAGTAGAAATTTCTACCCAACATTTAATTGCAGATGGTTTTGATATCGGTACATCAACAGATCCTTATAAAAATTTTGTCTACACAACTTTCCAAGAATTAGCGACCTATATTTCGCATAATAATGTAGCTAAGATTGCACGTAAAAAAGGACACAAAGCGTTAGCAAAAATGTCTAAAATTATTGCAGGAGATGAAATGCGTCACCATCAAGCCTATGCCCACTTCGTGAAAGAAATATTTAAAATAGATCCGAGTGAAATGATGTTGGCTTTTCAACACATGATGAAACACAAAATTGTAATGCCAGCTTTGCATTTAAGAGAGTCTTTTAAAGAAAAAGGAAGTGCTTTCGATGATTTTTCTACCGTAGCACAAAGAATTGGTGTTTATACAGGTTTCGATTATGTAGACATCTTAAAGAAATTAAACTCAATGTGGGAAATAGATAAGATTACAAATCTTTCTCCCGAAGCAGAAAAGGCGAGAGATTTTTTAATGAAATTACCAGCAAGAATGCAAAGAATTACAGAAAGAATTGTTGTTCCAGATACAGATTTTAAATTTAAATGGATGATACCAGCATAGTTTCTTAGAAGCTATTTCTTGGGTGCGCTTTTTGGAATAATAACATATTAAAGACTCTTTTAAAATTCAATTTTAAAAGAGTCTTTGTCATTTAAAAAACCAAGTTTCTTGCGAATGCTATCTTGTGCTGTTTTAATTAATCTTGCTTTTACAACTCCCTCTTTAGGGTGTTGTAAATTAGACATTACTTCACCAAAATAATCTACAACCAAAGAATTTCCAGAATAGTTGTAATTATTAGCGTCTTCACCAGTTCTATTCACCGCAATTACATAGCTCATGTTTTCAATTGCACGCGCTTTTAAGAGGGTTTCCCATGCTTTTATTCTTTTTATGGGCCAATTTGCCATAAAAATTAAAAGATCGTAATTATCAGTATTTCTAGTCCAAATAGGAAAGCGCAAATCATAGCATATTAACGGGCAAATTCTCCATCCTTTGTAGGTAACTATTAACTTTTCTGTTCCAGAGGTGTATACCTTATCTTCTCCGGCCAAAGTAAAAGAATGTCGTTTATCATAGGTTTCTATTTTTTTAGAAGGATGCACAAAAACCATTCGATTGTAATAATTGTCATTTTCTTCTATGACCAAACTTCCGCAAAGGGCAATTTTATTTTGTGAAGCCATTTTTTGCATCCAAGAAACGGCATTTCCCTCCATTTTTTCTGCAATCTTTTCAGGATTCATCGTAAAACCAGTTGTAAACATTTCTGGTAATACAACGAGATCAGTATTTTTGGAGAGCATATTTATTTTCTCTTCAAAAAAAGTAAGATTTTCAGTTGGGTTTTCCCAAACTAAATCAGCCTGAATACCAACAACATTCA
>JAQXAP010000002.1 GCA_029252865.1 Polaribacter sp. | reverse complement strand
GCAGATCAGAACAATTGGTTTTCTGCTCTAGATAAACCAAGATTGGTAGATTATTTAGATCCTAAATTAGATAATCAAAACTATAAAGGAGTTATAGCAGATTTTAGTTTTGGTAATGTGAAAGAAGCTGGTAGAATTGATACAGCTAAATTAATAACGGCTTACAGGTCTTATTTAGAATTACAAAAATTAATTCGTTTAGAACGGTTTAATTATAAAGAATTAAGTATTGAAACAAATACTCTTACCTATAAAGACATTTCTGCTACGAGAATTGTTTTTTGTGAAGGTTTTGGGGTTAAACGAAATCCGTTTTTTAATTATTTACCGTTGAATGAGGCGAAAGGAGAGTTGCTTACCATTCATGCGCCTGAACTTAATATTAATTTTCTTTTAAAATCAACTCTTTTTGTGTTGCCTTTGGGTGATAATTTGTATAAGGTTGGAGCAACATTTAATTGGACAGACAAAACATCTGAACCCTCGGATATTGGTAAAGAAGAGTTAGTTGAGAAGTTAAAAAAAGTAATTGATATTCCGTATACAATTGTTTCACAATCTGCAGGAATACGGCCTACAGTTTCTGGTCGGAGACCTTTGGTGGGTGTTCATCCAGAAGAATCGAAATTAATTGTTTTAAATGGTTTAGGAACTCGCGGCGTAATGATAGCACCAACGGTTGCTAATGCGCTATTTAATCACCTCGAAGAAGGGGCAGTCTTAGATGATGAAATTAATATAGATAGGTTTAAACATTTAATTAAGCTTAATTCTTAAAAGAACTTAATTTTTAAGAATGTAATATGCGTTAAGGATTGAGCGGTTTGTTTGAGGTCTTTTTGTTTTTACAAAAAAGCGAGTAGTGAAAGCCCGTTAAAACGCCCATAAATTTATACTATTTCTTTTTTAGCACCTATTTTCATTGTAAGAAACGAACATATTTATCCAAATAATTCTAGATAAACGCATGTTAAATGGTGCTAGAACTATTAAAATGAATGTAATTGCTGCAAAACATTGTAAAAGGGTTAGATTTAAAATTAAGGTACTTAATACAAATGTAGCAATCGAAAGTGCTACTGTTATTCCGTAATTTACATACATTGCTCCGTAAAAGAAAGAGGGTTCCATCATATATTTAAAGCTACATTTTGGACAGGTGTCATGCAGTTTTGTTATTTTGCTTGGGTTATATGTAAATCTATGTTCAAAGAATTCACCTTCATGGCATCTTGGACACTTGGCATTTGAAATGCTATACAACTTGGTACCTTTTTTAAACATATAGAATATAAATTTGTATACTTTTGCAAATATAAAGTATAAACTTTTTTTTAGTAACAATTATTACATTACATGTTAAACGTACACAACTTAACAGTTTCCTTTATGGGTACTGATTTATTTTCAGGGATTACCTTTAAATTGAATAAAGGAGATAGAATTGGTCTTATTGGTAAAAATGGTGCAGGAAAATCTACACTTTTAAAAGTGCTCTCTAAAGATATAGAAAGCAGTGGCACAATGGCTTTTGATAAAGATGTTCGCGTTGGGTTTTTGAGGCAAGATATTGATTTTGTTGAAGGAAGAACGATTTTGGAAGAAGCGTATCAAGCGTTTGAGGAAATTAAAGAAATTGAATTAAAACTAGAAAAAATTAATAAGCAATTAGCAACTAGAACGGATTATGAAAGCGAAGGTTACAGTGAGTTAATTCATGATTTAACGGACTTAACTGAACGCTATGAATTGCTTGGTGGTTATAATTATCAGGGAGATACTGAGAAAATTTTACAAGGTTTAGGTTTTCAGAGAGAGGATTTTGATAAGCTTACAGATACTTTTTCTGGAGGTTGGAGAATGCGCATTGAATTAGCAAAACTCCTCTTACAGAACAATGATATTCTTTTATTAGATGAGCCAACAAATCATTTAGATATTGAATCTATTATATGGCTAGAGAATTTCTTAAAAGGATATTCAGGTGCAATTGTTTTGGTATCGCACGATAAAATGTTTTTGGATAATGTAACCAATAGAACTATCGAGATTTCTTTAGGTCAGATTTACGATTATAAAAAGCCATACTCTCAATTCTTATTACTAAGAGCAGAAATAAAAGAAAAGCAGTTACAAGCTCAGAAAAATCAAGAGAAAGAAATTAAACAAAAACAGCATTTAATAAATAAGTTTAAGGCCAAGGCTAGTAAAGCTTCTATGGCACAATCTTTAATGAAACAACTTGACAAAGTTGAATTAATAGAGGTTGATCAAGATGATAACCAAGCGATGAATGTTCGTTTTAGTATTTCTAAAGATCCAGGTAAAATTATTGCTGAAGGAACAAACTTGACGAAAAATTATGGTGAAAAGCATGTTTTAGAAAATGTTGATTTATTAATTGAAAGAAATAGTAAGATTGCTTTTGTAGGTCAGAACGGACAAGGAAAATCAACGCTGGCAAAAATGATGGTAGGAGAAATTCCTTTTGAAGGACATTTAAAATTGGGACATAATGTAGAAATAGGATATTTTGCTCAAAATCAGTCTGAAGAATTACCACCCGAAAAAACGGTTTTAGAAATCATGGAAGATGCAGCTTCAGATACTAATAGAATGCGAGTAAGAGATATGCTAGGTTCTTTCTTGTTTGGAGGAGAAGCTGTAGATAAAAAAGCAAAAGTACTCTCTGGAGGAGAAAGAAATAGATTGGCTTTGTGTAAGTTGTTATTGCAACCTTTTAACGTTTTAATATTGGATGAGCCGACGAATCACTTAGACATAGCCTCTAAAAATGTTTTAAAAGAGGCTTTAAGAAGCTTTAATGGTACTTTAATTTTAGTTTCTCACGATAGAGATTTTTTACAAGGTTTAACCTCAAGTGTCTATGGTTTCAAAGATAAAGTAATAAAAGAATATTTAGGAGATATTGATTATTTCTTAGAACAGCATAAAATAGAAAACCTGAGGGAAGCAGAAAAGAGAACGGTTGTAAAGGTTGACAAAACTTCCGATAAAAAGGAAGCATATGAAATGACAAGAGAGCAAGAAAAGCAACTTAAGAAATTGCGTAACAAGCTTTCTAATGTTGAGACTGAGGTTTCTGATTTGGAATCTGAAATTGAAAAAAATGATTTAGAACTAGCACAAAATTATGATGAAGTTTCTGCAAGACCAAATTTTTTCGAAAAATACAAAGCAAAGAAATCAAAATTAGATTCTTTAATGGAACAATGGGAAAAGATAGAAGAAGAAGTTTCTAATTTTTTATAAACTTTTATTTTGCTATTTTTTAAATAACCCTTTAAAACATGTTTTTTAATTATTAAATATACTTACAAACCAAATTATAGGTTCTTTTCTCTATAGGGATTCAAAGGATGAAATTTGGAAAATTTTCTTAAAAATAAAAAAAACAATTTTTGTTTTTAAGCGTTTGTTTGTTATTATCTTCTATTTTTGTATCAACAAATTTTAAAGATTGATTAATACAAATAATTCTTTTTTTGGTACTGATTTTATATCTAAAAATCAACAAATTTTTCTTCCAATTTTAGAAGAAAAAGGGATAGAACTTTTTATAAAAAGAGAGGATTTAATACACTCTTTAGTTTCTGGCAATAAATTTAGAAAATTAAAATACAATTTACAAGAAGCAACAAAATTAAAAAAGAAATCATTACTCACTTTTGGTGGGGCTTTCTCTAATCATATTGCGGCAACTGCGGTTGCAGGTAGAATTCAGGGGTTTAAGACTTTTGGCGTTATTCGAGGTGATGAATTATCAAAAAATCTTACAAAGACTTTAGAAGAAAATGCTACTTTGAGAGAGGCACACGAAAATGGCATGAAATTTCAGTTTGTTTCGAGAGAGCAGTATAGACAAAAATCGTCGTTTGGCTTTATTGAAAAGATGAAGAATAAATGGGGAGATTTTTATTTACTACCCGAGGGTGGTACAAATTGTTTAGCAGTAGATGGTTGTGAAGAAATTCTGACAAAGAGCGATTTTCAGTTTGATTATATTTGCTCTGCTGTGGGAACAGGAGGAACCATTGCTGGATTAATAAAGGCGAAAAAGAAGCGTCAGAAAGTGATAGGTTTTCCTGCTTTAAAAGGTAATTTTTTATCGGAAGAAATTAGAAAATATGTTGTTAAAGATGCTAGTTGGGGCTTACAAAAAAAGTATCATTTTGGAGGTTATGCAAAGTATGATGATCAATTAATAGATTTCATTAATAACTTTAAAAAGGATACGAATATTCAGTTAGATCCCATTTATACTGGGAAAATGTTATTTGGGATTATCGATTTAATTAAAAAAGATTATTTTGTTGAAGGAGCTAAAATATTAGCAATTCATACAGGAGGTCTTCAAGGTATTGAGGGTATTAACAAACAATTGCAGAAGAAAGAACAATTGTTAATTGATGTTTTATGAAGTTAAAGTTTTTTTTATATTGTTTTTTCTTGTTGCTTACAGTAAGTTGTGGCTCTCGTAAAAATGTAAATAAGAGTAATAAAAAATTAGAAGTAGTTTTAAACGAGTCAAAACCAAAAAAATTACCATCTGTAAATCAAGAAAAACTTACAAAAGCATTAGTAAGGAGTAATCCTAAACTTAATAAGTATACATTAGCTTATATTAAAAAGTATGCACCAATTGCTGTACAGGAAATGCATCTAAATAGAATTCCTGCAAGTATAACCTTAGCACAAGGAATTTTAGAATCTGGTAAGGGAAGAAGCGAATTAGCCTTAAAATCTAACAATCATTTTGGTATAAAATGTCATACTCAATGGAAAGGAGAGCGCGTTTATCATGATGATGATGAGAAAGGAGAATGTTTTAGAAAATACCAATTTGTAGAGACTTCTTATGTTGATCATTCAGCTTTTTTAACGAAAAGAAAGAGATATGCTTTCTTATTTAGTTACGGAGTAAAGGATTACAAGAAATGGGCAAGAGGATTAAAAAAAGCGGGCTATGCTACAGATAAACAATATCCAGATAAGTTAATAAAAATTATCGAAAATTATAAGTTGTACCAATTTGATAATGTAAAAAAGAAAGACTTTAAAGTCAGCAAAACATTTACAAAGACATATACAGATGAGGAAGCAAAGGAAGATGTTGCATCAAAGTATTTAGATGAAAAGTATTACGAAGTAAAGAAAGGAGACACACTATATTCTATTGCGAGAAAATTCAAAACTTCTGCAGATGTCATTAAAGAAATTAATGATTTAAATAACAATACAATTTCGATCGGTCAAAAATTACTAACAAGATAAAAGCATATTATTTAGTGTTGCTTTTTATCAGAAGCTCTAATGTCTTTTCTACTCCAAAATTATCGTTACCATTATCTGTGGTGTAATTTGCTATGTTTATGATGTCTTGATGTGCATTTTGCATCGCAAAACTAAAATTAGCCTCCTTGAGCATTTCGATGTCATTATGATAATCACCAAAAACCATTGTTTCTTCTCTTGTAATATTAAGTGTTTTTTGAACCCTTCTTAAAGCATTTCCTTTGTTAGCTTTTTTATTAGAAATATCCAACCAATTTTTACCAGAAATTTTAATAAGTACTTCATTTTCGAGATGTTTCAATTTGGGGTAAATATATACTTCAGATGAAATAAAATGATAAACAGCAATTTTTAAAAAATCTTCAGAATCTAAAATATTTATTAAGTCTTCTACAATTTGAAAACTGCTGTAATATTCTCGAAATAACGAGATAAAAACTTTGTTTTTAGATTCTACAAAAGCTTTATTTTTTCCACATAAAACTATATGAGCACCATTTATAGTTCTTAAAAGAGGAATAATTTTTTTTATTTTTTCTTTTGATAACGGTGAAGAAACTAATACATCTTCTCCTTTTTTTGCAATTCCACCATTTTCGGCGATGACAAAAATATCATCTTTTATTAAATCTAATTTCTTAACAATACTATCGTACTGTCTTCCACTAGCGGCACAAAAATGAATGTTTAGTTGCTTTAATTGCTTGTATAATTCAAAGAATAATTTACTAACTTCTCCTTTAGAATTTAGTAATGTTCCATCCATGTCAGAAACTACTAATTTTACTTTTGATAGATTCATAGTTTCTTTTAGATAGTTGTTAAATTTTATAAGATTTTTTTTGTAGAATTTCTCTCAACTAAATCTGTTTTTACAATAATCGTTTCAGGTTCTTTTTTTACCTGAGATTTATCTTCTAGTCGATTAATTAACTTTTCTGCGGCTGTAGCTCCCATTATTTCTCCATGTTGACTAACGGTAGTCATTCTGGGACTAGAGTGTCTCGCTAAAATTCCGTTAGAAAAGGAAATTACTGAGAAATTTTCAGGAATTCTATGTCCCTTTTTTATTGCAACTTTCATAGCAGCTATAGCAGAAGATTCATCTGTAGCAATTACACTATCTATTGTATTTTTTTTAAAAATTGGCTCTAAGATTTGTTCATAATTTTTATAATCATCATCTATATTTATAATTAGATTTTTTTCAGCTTTAATATTAAAATCTTCTAAACCTTTTAAATAGCCTAATTGTCTTCTTCTTCCGATTTCTAAGTTATTTATTGTCGATATAAAGGCAATATTTTGATGACCAGATTTTACTAAATACGAGACTGTACTCCTAGCACTATCAAAATTATCGGTAACCACTTTATCACAATTTATTTTATCAGCAACTCTATCAAACATAACTACAGGAGTGCCGTTATCTATCACTTCTTGAAAATGATTGAAATTGTTTTTAGAAACGGTTTCTTCTGCAAGTGATAATATAAACCCATCAATACTCCCATTTGAAAGCATTTCTATGGTTTCTACTTCTTTTTTAAAGGATTCATTAGATATACACGAAATAATTTTATAACCTCTTTCGTTTGCTACTTTTTCTATTCCGTTAAAAACTTGAGCAAAGAAATAGTTTAACATATTTGGAATAATAATTCCGATAGTTTTTGTTTGTCTATTTTTTAAACTTAATGCGTTAAAGTTAGGTTTGTAGTTTTTTTCTTTCGCATATTTCTGAATCTTTTCTTTTGTACTTACGCTAATTTCATAACTGTCATTCAGTGCTTTAGAAACAGTAGAAATGGAAACATTAAACTCTTTTGCTATGTCTTTTATGGTAAGTCTTTTCATCTAAATCATTATTAATCCTCAAAATACAAAAATACCTTAATTAAAGCTGCAAAAATTAATTAATTTACAATTTAATAACCGAGTCTTTTTTTCTAAGTTCATAAATTAGAAATCCGTAAAGTATGATGTATTCTATAGCAACAAACCATAAATTCTCTTTCCAAGGATGATTTTCGTATGCTTGATAGCTGAAAATGATAACTACACTCCAAATAATAGGAAAATGATATTTAGTGAAAATGCACAAAATTAAAGGTGTTGCCAAGTACCAAGGATGGACAGTGGTGGTTGTAAAATAATAAAAGCATAAACCAAATAACAGTGAAGTGATTAACTGGATTATTGATTCGTTTTTCCGAAAAAAAGTAATATACGTTAGAAATATAATTGTTAAAATTGGCATTATTTTTCCAATAATTTCTATTTCATTCCACCCTCTAAACAAGTATCCTATTTCTCTGAAAATATAATAAAAGCTTGCATTAAATTCAAAATCTTTAAACCATAAACTTACCGAATCAGAATAGTTTTTAATAAATTCTGATGAATACAAAGGAAGAAATGAAATAATTACTGTTGCTAGAGTAATTATATAAAAAAGGCTTAATTTTTGAATACCAATAAGCCATTTTTGCTCTTTTTTTACAAACCATTGATAAAATAGTGGTAAGAATAATAATGGTATTAATTTTACAGAAATAGAACATCCCAAAAGAATTCCTGCAAATCTCCATTTTTCTTGATGCAATTGATACAAACTACAAATTAAGAAAAATAGCATGACAGGTTCAAAATGTAAATTACCTGTCATTTCTATTATTATGAAAGGATTTAGAGCGTACCAAAATATATTTTTTATGGGCAAGTTTAAGCGTTGTAGTAGCTTCTTTCCAAAGTATAAAATACCTATATCTGCTAAAATAATTATGATTCGAAGAATAATTATAGATCCAAAAACACTTTTGCTTGCAAACAAAGCAGCAATTAAAAAACACAGCTGATTTATTGGTGGATAGTTTGTGTAATGACTTGCATTCATTTCTCCCATCCCGTTGTATAAATTATACGCTTCAGAAATTGGATATATTCCCTGTTGAATAAATGATTGAGGTACTGATAAATAGGGGTTAAGTCCTTTTAATATCATTCGACCATCCCAAATAAATCGGTAAAAATCTTGCGACAAATTAGGGATTGTAAAGAGAAAAATCAACCTAAAAAGAATCACTAAACCAATTAAGGTTGAAGTAGAAATGTTTTTACTTTTTATTAGTAAAAAGAAACATCCAAAGAGAGAAAACCACAAAAAAAGTAATTTGTTAAACTCAGTTCTTTCTAGGAAATATGCAAAAACAAAATAAAGTAATGTGCTAAATAAAATTAGGAGCACATCTTTATATTTTGAGAATAAAGACATTATGCTTTAGAAAATACTGATTTTATAAATACGTAGCCAAAACCTATAAAAAGCATAAAATGAAATGGAAATAATCCAAAGTCCCCACCTTGATTTCCTACAATAAAAGCGCTATACATACCGAAAACAAAATAAATGGCAAGCAATCCTTCAATAATAACGGAAATAGACGGTTTCTTTTTTATGTATTTGTTGCTTTTCCAACCATCTTTTATACTACTAATATTAAATTTTGGTGTTCTAACAAATTCACTTTTTTTCCCAAAATGACCCTCTAAAACAGCAATTGTATTGTGTAAAGAAAACCCCATGGCAATCGCAAAGAATGTAAAAAAGGAACCAATATATTTTATGAATTTGACAAAGCCATTCCCATAAATACTTTTAAACATATGCCAATAGCAAACAAAAAATATTAATGAGCTTATAACGAAGAAACTCATTACATAGAAATAATATTTTAAGTGTGCATATTCATTTTTAATATATAACATTGGGATACTTAGAATAGCCACTAAAAAAATACAAGTAAACATAGAACTATTCAATAAGTGAAGTAAGCTATGAATTTTAGTTCTAAACGGCACCTTATCATGCGTTATAACAGTTTTCATCATCTTCTGAAAATTCTCTGCACCACCTTTATTCCATCTAAATTGTTGAGACCTGGCAGCGCTAATAACCACAGGTAATTCTGCCGGAGTTTCTACGTCAACGAGGTATTTAAATTTCCAGTTTTTTAGTTGTGCTCTATAGCTTAAATCTAAATCTTCAGTTAGGGTATCTCCCTCCCAATTACCAGCATCATAAATACATTCTTTTCTCCAAAGACCAGCTGTACCATTAAAGTTGATAAAATGTCCTTTGCTATTTCTTCCTAATTGTTCTAAAGTAAAATGAGCATCTAAAGCAAATGCTTGGATTTTTGTTAGGGTAGAATAATTTCTATTGATGTGTCCCCAGCGTGTTTGAACAACTCCAATTTCATCATTTTTAAAATAGGGTACCGTTTGATACAACCACTCAGCTTGCGGTAAAAAATCTGCATCAAATATAGCAATGAATTCTCCTTTTGCTGTTTCTAAACCTTCCTTTAAAGCACCAGCTTTAAAACCTTGTCTATTTGATCTTCTGATGTGCTGAATATCTAATCCTTCTTTTTGAATCTCTTTAATCAGTTTTGCAGTAATTTCTACAGATTCATCTGTAGAATCATCTAAAACTTGAATTTCTAGTTTTTCTCGAGGATACTCTAATTTAGCTATGTTTTTTAACAAGCGTTCCATAACATACAATTCGTTATAAACCGGCAATTGTATGGTAACAAATGGAATTTCTTCTGAATTTGAAAAGTCAAATTTTTCTGAGTCATCCTCTGATTTTCGTGCTTTAATATAATTGAAAAGTAAATTTAATTGTGCTAAAGCATATAAAAAAATAAGCACTAGCGAAATTGAATAAACTCCAATAATCAAGTATTCTATAAACATTACTTAAAACTGTATTTAAAAATCCAACTTAATATTTTAACACCTGCAAAGATACTTCCTTTTACTGTACCAGAAACTTTAGAGACTCCAATTCTATTTCTATATTTCATTGGTACTTCTGTATAATTTAATTTCTGTTTTAATGCTTTTAACTGCATCTCTACAGTCCATCCATAGGTCTTATCTTCCATTTTTAAAGCAAGTAGTTTGTTATATTTTATTCCTCTAAATGGTCCTAAATCTGTAAACTTAGCTCCAAAAAATAATTTCATTAAAGAAGTAGCTAACCAGTTTCCAAAAATTTGTTGGGGTGTCATAGCTCCATCCTCTCTTAGTTCTTTAACACGAGAACCAATAACAAAATCAATATTGTCCTTTATAATAGGATTAATAATTGCTGTTAATTGCTCTGGGTAATCGGAATAATCTCCATCTAAAAAGACCACAATTTCTGGTTTTGTCTTTTGTTTAGCAATATAATTCATTCCTTTCAGGCACGCATAACCATATCCTTTTCGTCTTTCTATTAAAACAGTTGCACCAGCCTTTTTTGCATTAATTTCTGTGTTGTCTGTGGAGTTGTTATTAATAACGATAACCTCATCAACTATTTTTGGAATATCGTTGATAACCTTTGCTATAGAATCTTGCTCGTTATAAGCAGGGATAATTACTTTTATAATAGGTTTCATCATCTTAAATCATTGAAACTATTTTTATCTTTAAAGGATAAAAAGTCCTTCCATCCTTTTATTTTTTATTCTTTTCTATGTAGAAGCTTTCATCAGTTTTCTCTTGTCCGCAAAAGTACCAATAATTCGTTGTTAAATTATCTATAAAATAATCTTCTTTTTTATGATTTTAATTTTTGTAATTGGATTTTGAGGAATTATTTTTTGAAGTTTAGAAATCTTGTTTCCTTCCTATTAATAATATTTCCTTAAAAGATTTTTATTGATTTTCTTTTGGGATAACAAAACAAAATTTACCTGTGATAAAATATAAAAAGAAGTTTTTGAAAAATTATTTATTGTTTATAAATTCCATTAAATCAACATCATTTCCCAATAAAATTTCTGTAGGATTTATTCTACCATCTTCTGGCCCGTTTTCTAATTTTAAAACTCCTCTTGGACAAACTGCAGAGCAAATACCACAACCAACACAACTAGAGCGCACAATGTTTTCACCCTTTTGTGCATAAGCCCTTACATCAATTCCTTGTTCACAATAAGTAGAGCAGTTTCCACAAGAAATACATTGACCTCCATTTGTTGTAATTCTAAATCTTGACTTAAAACGTTGGATAAATCCTAAATATGCAGCTAAAGGACAACCAAAACGACACCAAACTCTGTTTCCAAAAATTGGATAAAAACCAGTACCTATTACTCCTGCAAATATAGCACCTATTAAGAATCCATAAATATCCTGAATTGTTTGGGTTTTAATACCAATAATTTGTTCTGACCCAGAGAAGAAAGTAAACAAGGCAAACCCTGTCATTACTAAAACAAAAACTAAAACAGAATGAATTACAATACGTTCTAATCTCCAAGAAAGTAATGTTTTGCTCGAGTTTTGTCTGTAAGGATCTCCTAGTGTTTCAGCTAGTCCTCCACAACCACATACCCAAGAACAATACCATCTTTTACCAAAGAAATAAACCATTAATGGTACAACTACTATTGTTAAAACAACTCCCCAAACTAAAATAAATAGACCAAATCCGCCACTAGAGAGCAATTCATTTAAATTCCATTTAAAGAAGAAGTCATAATCTAATGGAAAGGCATTTTTAAAATCGTACCAGGGCTTCTCGAATCTGACTAAAATTTCTGGAATTAAAAATGCAAATACAATTTGAAAAAATAAGACTGAAGTAGTTCTTAAAATTTGGTATTTATTATGGCGATATTTTATATACATTCTTACTGCCATTACAGACATTACGGTGCAATATAAAAAACCATATAAGAACCATTGACTTGCGGAATTTCCACTAATAAATTTACTAATAGGATTTACCAGATATACCCAGTTTACTATAAAATCTGGGTAAAAATAAAGAAGTATATAAAAGGTAACTAAAAAGATAAAAGCAAACCAACCAATCCAACCACGATTTGTCGCTGCGTTTAGAAAAATACCATTATTTTTTATCCCTGGTTTTCCTAACAAAATAACATCAGGCACTATATAAAGAAATGCGCCAATTATTCCTAAACCAAAAGTTAAAAGCCATGCGAAGCCTTTGCTTTCTGCAGCAAAACCTTTGCCTGCTTTTTTGGCAAGTGTAAAGCTTAAACTATGCGGTTTTCCGAAGATTTTATATTGATATTGTTCTCCTTTTTTAGTCCAATTTTGCTCTGAATCGTACTTTGTAATTAATTTATCGTAGTGCTCGTTGGACGTGTCGTAAGCATGTATAACGCGACTAGAAAATTCGAATATATTTAAATCTTCATTTGTAACGATAGCTTTTGCAAGTTTCTCTTCTATAAGCTCATTCTTATACCCTTTTTCTTTAATAAAAGTATTTAATTCAGATTGTGTTAAATTAAAAGTACCTGTAAAAATTATACCAATAAAAATTGTTATTCCTAGTAAAAATAGAATTAAACCTAATTTTTTTATGACTCTCATATCCTATACTTTGCTAAAAATTCGTTTCCAACTTTTCTTTTTTGGTTTTATGTTGGTATTGTTTTCTAAGTTGAATTTATTTACAATTTCAGGTTCATTTAATTTATAAAACTCAGGGTCAAAATTAGCATCTGCTAAATATTCTAAAACGTGTTCTACAGATTTATTTTCGGTGAGCCATTTATCAAAAATCTCATGGCGCATTCTAATACCGAATGTATTTATACCCAAAAACGTCTTTGTGTTTTTATCAAACGAAATGGTAATGCATTTAGAGTGTTCGGGATGTTTCCATTGAAAATATATTTCGTTTTCTTTTTTTCGACTTTCACTAAAAACCCAGCCATATGTTTGGTATTCTATGTCTAAAAATTTTGCAGAATTAAACCAATGTCCTGGCTTGTAGGCTGTTTTATTGTTACAAATAGTTTGTGCAACAGTTTCTCCCATCATTCTACCTGTATACCAAACCGCTTCAATATTCCTGCGTTGTCCAATGGCTTTATGTTGCTCTGCGCAATCCCCAATGGCATAGATGTTTTCGATATTTGTTTCTAAAAAACGGTTTACTTTTATTCCTCGTCCAAGTTCTATTCCAGAACCTTTTAGAAAATCTATATTTGGAGTAACACCTGCAGTTAAGCCAACTACATCACATAAAATTTCTTCGCCGGTTTCTTCAATAATGATAGATTTTACACGTCCGTTTTCATCGGCAATGATTTCTTTTAAATTTGTGTTTAAACGCAAATCTATTTGATGTTGTATAATATGTTCATTTATCATTGTAGATTCTTGTGCGGGTAAAACTCCGTTCCAAAAACTTGTTTCACGAACTAAAAAAGTAACGGGTATATTTCTACTTCGCAACATTTCTGCTAATTCAATTCCTATTAAGCCTCCACCAACAATTACAGCTCTTCTGCATTTTTTTTTATCTGGAGCATATTTTTCTAGTTTCTCTAAATCTTGTTTGTGATACATACCCATAACACCAATTAAATCTTGCCCTGGCCAACCAAATTTATTTGGTTTTGATCCGGTTGCAATAATCAATTTATTATAAGTTAGGTTTTCACCACTAGAAAAGTTTAAGACTTTTTCTTTTGTATTGATATTTTTTACAAAACCTTCTTTTAAATCAATATTGTTTTTTTCCCAAAACCAATTTTCATAAGGTTGCGTGTGTTCAAATTTCATATGTCCCATATACACATACATTAGGGCAGTTCTTGAAAAAAAGTATTTCGTTTCTGCAGAAATAATTGTTATTTTATAGTCAGAATTTTTTCTAATATGTCTTGCCGCAGTGACTCCAGAAATTCCGTTACCAATTATCACAATATGGTTCATAGTTGATTTATTGTTGCACATTAAGTCGAAGTTAAAGTTAAGAACTTAATTTTAAAGTATAATTTAGAACTACTTTAAATAAGAGTTTCCTAGAAAGGTTATAAGTTTTGTAAAAATGTTTATCAGAGGCCAATACTAAAGGTAAAAGTGATTTATAATTTTCCAAAGTTATTAATTAATGGACAATGGGTTAATAAGTTTTTTTATAGTTTAGGACAAATTTTAAACATAGGTTTAAGAGTGTTTTTTTAATTAAAACCAAATTTAAGATATATGAAATCAAATAAGTTTCTTTTTTTTGTAGTAATATTTATTGGGTTATCATGCAATAGTCGGCAAGAAAAAATAAACGGAATTAGTTTTGTTGCATCGAGAGATTCCATAAACAAAAAACATATTTTACCAGTGGTAAAGGCACATGGGAATTTTGTTGCTTTGATGCCTTTCGGATTTATTAAAAACTTATCATCACCCAAAATAATCCATAATTCAGATAAACAATGGTTTGGTGAAACTAAAAAGGGATTATCACAATACACTAAAATTTTTCAAGATGAGTTTATAAAAATAATGGTAAAGCCTCAAATTTGGGTTTGGAAAGGAGAATATACAGGTTTAATAGAGATGAATTCTGAAGAAAAATGGGTAATGTTAGAAAATACTTACTCAGAATTTATTTTAACTTATGCAAAAGCTGCAGAAGATTTAAAAGCAGATATTTTCTGTATTGGAACGGAATTAGAAAAATTCGTTTTAAATAGACCAAAATATTGGCAAGAATTAATTTATAAAATTAGAAAAATTTATAAAGGAAAATTAACTTATGCAGCGAATTGGGATGAATTTAAACGAGTGACTTTTTGGAAGCAAATAGATTTCATCGGTATTGATGCTTATTTTCCTTTGAGTGACAAAAAATCACCATTACTAGAAGATTTCGAGTTAGGTTGGCAACCTCATAAAAACGAAATTTTACGAATTCAAAAACAATTTGATAAACCTATTTTATTTACAGAATTTGGTTACAGGAGTGTCGATTTTACAGGGAAGGAACCATGGAAATCAGATGGAGTTGTCGGTAATATTAATTTAGAAGCCCAGGTAAATGGCATTCGAGCGATACATAATCTGTTTTGGAAAGAAGATTGGTTTGCTGGTGGCTTTATTTGGAAATGGTTTCATAATCATGAAAAAGCAGGAGGAGTAAATAATAACAGATTTACGCCTCAGAATAAACCTGCTGAAGATGTAATAAGAGAATTATACCAGGGAAAATATAAAAAGTAATATGGCAAATGTTTGGTATGTTTTTTACTTCAAAAGTAAATTTGTTATTAAAATTATTCATGAATAACTTTTTAATGAGGGTAAAAGAAGATGTTCTTTTCTTTAAAATTATGTTTTTGATATATCAGTAAATGAACAAATTATTTATTTTTCTATTTTAGTTGGTGAAAATTTAATTTATTTAATAAAACATGCCATCAAAGGATTATCTCATATTTTTGCAATTAGTATTGCAGACAATCATAAAAATCATTCTACCTTGCCCATTATTACATTCAAAATTTAAATATAAAGATGGATTTTAAACTTTTTTTACTTTCAGTTTTTGCTTCTTTTTTTCTCCTTTCTTGTACAGAAGATAATGATATTTCAGTTTCAAGAAATTTACAGGAGTACATAGACTCTTCATCATCAAAAGATTTGGGGGAAGTTATAGCTTTTGCTGCAAGTGCTAATGGAAGTAAAAGTTTATCCTATATTTTTTATTATCCCGAAAAAGGAGCAACAGATATTAGGTATTATGAAGCAGATAGTTTAGAGGTTGATGAAAAAGATTTTTCTAATTACAAAAGACAAATATTAGCGGTAGAAAATGTTTTTGGAGGAAGGTTAGAACGATTTTCAAGATCAAATTCTGAAGAAAATTGGTGTTTGATTACCTATAAGTTAAATGGGAAGTTACATAAATCAAATCCAATTCGTTTAAAAAATGTAACAAAACCAACAAGTTGGACAGATAAAGTCACCATTGAGTTTCCGGATAAACTAATACCTCAATTTATATGGACTGATCAAGGAACCACAGGTAATGAAATTTATTTTCAAGTAATTTCTGAAGAAGAAGATGAAACGTTTTTATCGGGTACTTTTACAGATGACACTTTTTTGGAATATCTTGATACCACAAATGTTGTTTTAGATATAAATGAAGAAGAAACACCAGAGCGTTTAGTAGAAGATAAAGAATATCTTTTTACAATGATGGGAATAAGCGACGACAATTGGGTGAATTTGGTTATTCAAGAAACATTCATACCAAGAAATCTAGATGAATATCTTGAGGTGAATGAAACAAAAACTATAGAGGTTGCAACGGCTTTTGCTGCAAGTGCTAGTGAAAATTTGTCTTATATTTATTATTATCCACTACTTGGTACTTCAGATATGAGGTATTATGAAACAGAAAGTGCTTCTGTAGATGAAAATGATTTTTCTAATTATCGAAGAAAAAACTTAAGTGATGAGCCTGTTTTTGGAGGTAAACTAAGAAGGTACTCTAGAACGAATAGTGAGGGTAGTTGGAGCATTGTAACTTTTGTTATTGGAGATATATTGTACAAATCAAACCCAATAAAAATTAAGATTGATGAAAAACCAACTGAATGGTTTACGGATGAAAAGGTTAATATAGATACTAAAGAGAGACTAAAGCCAACGTTTACTTGGGTAGATGGTTCTAATACTGAAAATGAGAGTTACTTTCAAGTATTTACAGATAATAGTGGTGATTTTTTGTCTGGAACTTTTACAGCAAACAAAACGTTTCAGTATTACAATGTTTCCAATACAACTTCAAATATAAATACAGAAACACCTCCAGAACTAATTTTTGATGCCGAATATAAATTAACAGTCATGGGTTTAAGTTCCGATAATTGGGTGAATTTGATGATTGAACAATCATTTATAGCTGAGTAGCGATATTCATTTTATAATTTAAAATTGCACTAAACTATTTCTAGATTTGATTATCGATTTGTTGGTTGTAATTGAAAACCGAAATGTAACATGAATAAAAGATAAAAAAATTATGAGAAAAATATTTTTAGTATTCTTAATATTGACATCAATGTCAACCTTTTCACAAGAAAATTCATCTGCGGGAGGTCCACCGAAAATTAACGAATTAATTGGTTTTTGGAAAAAAATAGATATTCCAAATGTAGAAAGCATGAATCAAGTAAATCCTTGGCCTCAAAAATATCAGTGGTTTGCATTCTATGAAAACGGAAAAGTGTATTCTATGATGTCAGATACTGAACACGAATATTCTTCCAAAGAATTAAAAGCAATTTTTAAAGTTTTGCCATCTGAAAAAACACCGAATTTTGAATTGAATGGACAGTTCTTAAAAATAGATAATAAAGAAATTAAAGATTACACTGAAATATGGGGTGTAAACTTATTTGCTAAAGATATTAATGAATTTTTCAAAAAAGGGAATTTAGTAATGACTTTAGATGATGGAAAAGGAAAAGTAATCTATTATAGGCTTTTAGAAAAAATAAAATAACTACAGCCAACAACGTGTAAAATTAATTGCTAGTTTTAGCTCACTTGGGAAATTCCTTCGGAATTTCGCCGTTCGTGATTAATCTAGTAGATTAGTTGCTTAAAACACGCAACTAATCATACACAATCACGTTATGCATAATAATCATAGAACATACAAAGAAGGGTTAGTTTTTTGAATTTGGGAATATAATTAGAGTTCATTTTTTATTAGTTTTGCTAAAAACAAAATTAAGATGAGAACTTTTGCCATTGGAGATATTCATGGAGGCTTAAAAGCTTTAATTCAAGTTTTAAATCAGCTAGAACTTAAGGACGGCGATAAAATTATTTTCATGGGAGACTATGTAGATGGTTGGAGTGAGTCTGCACAAGTTATTCAGTTTTTAATGGACTTATCTCAGAAATTTGATTGCATTTTCATCAAAGGAAATCATGATGTTTGGTGTGAAAATTGGTTGAGAAAATCTAGTGATGTAAATCCCTCTTGGTACATTCATGGTGGTAAAGGAACAATGGAAAGTTATGAAGGTTTTTCGGAAGAAGAAAAAAAACAGCATCTTAATTTTTTCCAAAACTTGCCACTATATCATTTAGATGATAGTAATAGGTTGTTCTTACATGCTGGTTTTACTTCCTTGCATGGTGTTGAAAAAGAGAAATTTAAAGAGTTATTTTATTTAGATAGATCTTTGTGGGAAATGGTTTTAGCAATGGATAGAAGTATACCTAAAGATTCTATCTTATATCCTAAAAGATTAAAACATTATAAAGAAATTTACATAGGTCACACACCAACGACTAATTATGATGAATCTTCACCAATAAATATTGAAAGTGTGTGGAATATTGA
>JAQXAP010000063.1 GCA_029252865.1 Polaribacter sp. | reverse complement strand
TAGTACAAGATGTGTCTGAACAAGATAACTACATTTCATGTGGTTGGAAAGTAAAGTCAGAAATTGTGATACCTATTTTTGTAAATAAAGAAAATATTGGTCAAATAGATATAGATTCTCACACGGCAAATATTTTTACACAAAAAGATGAAAAATTATTAGAATACGTTTGCTCGAGAGTAGCACATATCTTGAATTAAATAATGTTTTTCCAACTATTATAGATAGATCTTTTTTTCAATGAAAATACCGATAAACGTGCACAACGAACGATTGAGATAAAAAAAAGAATTACGAGAAATTATAATACTTTAAGACAAAAACTTAAAACCTGAATGCTTACTAAATAGTTGTTAACTATTTACTCGTAATGTTACCATCTTTCTTTGCCTTACAACTTTGCTTTTATTAGATTTGCACTCTTAACAACACAACACTAATGAGCAATCCAAAAACAATAAAATCCGCATTAATTTCGGTATTTCACAAAGATGGTCTAGAACCAATTGTCAGAAAATTAAATGAATTAAATGTAACAATCTATTCTACAGGAGGAACAGAAAATTTCATTAAAGACCTCGGTATAAGCGTTATTCCGGTAGACGAGGTTACTTCTTACCCTTCTATTTTAGGAGGTCGGGTTAAAACGCTTCATCCAAAAGTTTTTGGAGGAATTTTAAACAGACAAGACAACCAAAGTGATGCAGCTGAATTAGCTGAATTTAATATTCCACAAATAGATTTAGTAATTGTAGATTTATATCCTTTTGAAAAAACGGTTGCCTCTGGAGCACCTGAACAAGATATTGTAGAAAAAATTGATATTGGAGGGATTTCTCTTATCAGGGCAGCTGCAAAAAATTTTAAAGACACGTTTATTGTTTCTTCGATGGACCAATATGATCGTTTTTTAAGTATCCTATCTGAAAACCATGGCGAAACAACAATCGCTACAAGAAAACAATTTGCTTCAAAGGCATTTAATATTTCGTCTCATTACGATACTGCCATCTTTAACTATTTTAATGAAGACGAAATAGTATACAAAGCGAGCGAACAAAACTCTAAAGTTTTACGTTATGGAGAAAACCCTCATCAAAAAGGATATTTCTTTGGAGATTTAGAAGCAATGTTTGATAAACTTCATGGTAAAGAGTTAAGCTATAACAACTTACTAGATGTTGATGCTGCTGTAAATTTAATAAACGAGTTTAGAGGAGAAGCACCAACTTTTGCTATTTTAAAACATAACAACGCTTGTGGTTTCGCTCAAAGAGAAACAATAAGTCAAGCCTATACAGACGCTCTAGCAGGAGATCCCGTTTCAGCTTTTGGAGGTGTTTTAATCGCTAATACAGAAATAGACGTAGAAACTGCTGAAAAAATTCATACTTTATTTTGTGAAGTTGTCATTGCACCTTCTTTTTCGGAAGATGCATTAGCCATTTTAAAAGGAAAGAAAAATAGAATTATTCTAATTCAGAAAGATATCGAATTACCTACAACAACGGTAAGAACCTGTTTAAACGGATCTCTTGTTCAGGATAAAGATAGCATTACAGATAAATTATCAGATTTAAAATATGCTACCGAAAACAAACCAACTCAAAGTGAGTTAGATGATTTATTATTTGCGTCTAAATTGTGTAAAAACACAAAATCTAACACTATAATTCTTGTAAAAAATAAACAATTATTAGCTGGTGGAACAGGACAAACAAGTAGAGTTGATGCTTTAAACCAAGCAATAGAAAAAGCAAATTCTTTTAAATTTGATTTAAACGGATGTGTAATGGCAAGTGATGCCTTTTTCCCTTTTCCTGATTGTGTCGAAATTGCAGACAACGCAGGTATAAAAAGTGTTATCCAACCCGGAGGGTCTATTAAAGATCAACTAAGTATCGACTACTGTAACGAAAATAATATATCGATGGTAATGACTGGAATAAGACATTTTAAACATTAATAATTAATGTGTAATTTACTGTCAGAAATTTAGTAAGTTTGTAAGAACACATCAAGAATAAAACAACAAATATATTTTATGGGTTTTTTCGATTTTATGACGGAAGATATTGCGATTGATTTAGGGACCGCAAACACATTAATAATTCACAACGGAAAAGTGGTTATTGATAGTCCTTCTATAGTTGCAAGAAACAGGATAAATGGAGAAATTATTGCAATTGGTAAAGAAGCCAATTTAATGCAAGGAAAAACCCATGAAAATATAAAAACAATCCGACCATTAAAAGACGGTGTAATAGCTGACTTTGAGGCCTCTGAGCAAATGATTAAAGAGTTTGTAAAGCAAATTCCTTCAATCAAAAAAAAATTATTTCCACCAGCATTAAGGATGGTTATTTGTATTCCCTCTGGAATTACAGAAGTAGAAAAACGAGCTGTGCGTGACTCTGCCAAACACATGAATGCAAAAGAAATATATTTAATATACGAACCCATGGCTGCTGCAATAGGTGTTGGTATAGATATTATGGAGCCCAAAGGAAATATGATAATTGATATTGGCGGAGGTACAACCGAAATTGCTGTTATCGCTCTTGGCGGTATTGTTTGTGATCAATCTGTAAAAGTTGCAGGAGACTTGTTTACAAACGACATCATGTACTACATGCGTACACAACACAATTTACATATTGGGGAAACAACTGCTGAAAGAGTAAAAATTAAGATTGGTGCTGCCACTGAAGATTTAGAAACACCACCAGATGAAATGCTTGTTCAAGGACGAGATTTACTTAGCGGTAAGCCAAAACAAGTGCAAGTTTCTTATAGAGAAATTGCAAAGGCATTAGATAAGTCTATATTAAGAATTGAAGATGCGGTCATGGAAACACTCTCTAAAACGCCTCCAGAATTAGCTGCAGACATATATAATACAGGTATTTATTTAGCCGGAGGAGGTTCTATGTTAAGAGGTTTAGACAAGCGTTTATCTAGAAAAACAGACTTACCAGTTTATATCGCAGAAGACCCTTTAAGAGCAGTAGTTCGTGGAACAGGAATTGCCTTAAAAGAATTAAATAAATACAAGAATGTCTTAATGAAATAATAGTTTTAAGTTTTAATAATGCAGCAGATAATCTATTTTTTTCAGAAGTTTAAATATTTTCTATTTTTCCTTTTGTTAGAGCTCATTGCTGTTTCATTCATTTTTAATAACCTTAATTTTCATAAAAGTAAATTTGTAAACTCCGCGAATATTGTTACCGGGGGTTTATACAGAACATTATCTGATTACACTGAATATTTACATTTGCGGTCCTATAATAATATTTTATCAGATGAAAACACACGTTTAAAAAATATATTAGAAAAAGCCATTTCTAAAAGTTCAATGATTGATTTCATTATTGTAGATTCCACAAAATATATGCAGAAATACATATATACTGAAGCAAAAATCATCAATAATAATTACTCCAAACCATTTAATTTCTTAACCTTAAACAAAGGTAAAAGACAAAAAATAGATAAAGAAATGGCCGTTATAAATAGTAAAGGTATTATTGGAATTACTGAAAAAACATCAAACAACTACGCAAGAGTTCAATCAATTTTAAGCAAGAATAGTAATATTAATGCTCGTATAAAAGGAAATACATTTTACGGAACTTTAAAATGGGATGGAGTTGACTACAATAGGGTTCAATTACATGATATTGAAAGACAAGCTCCTATTAAAATTGGAGACACAATAGAAACTGGAGGAAAATCCACTATTTTTCCTGAAGGAATTCCAATTGGAACTGTATTAAAATTAAGCTTAGGAAATACTGCTGATAATAAAATTGATGTAAAGCTTTTTAACGATATGAGTAACTTAAGGTACGTTTATGTAGTTAAAAATATAGATAAAGAAGAGATATTATCACTAGAAAATATGGATAATGAATAAAAATATAAATAAAATTTTATTTTTTCTATTCTTGCTTTTTCTGCAAGTTTTAATTCTGAATAACATTAACTTTTTAGGACACATTAACCCATACCTTTACATCGCATTTGTCTTTTTCTACCCTTTGAGGGAAAATAGATTTTTTTTTCTATTCATTTGCTTTATGCTTGGTCTATTTGTTGATTTCTTTTCAGATTCAGGTGGAATTCACGCATTTTCAACACTATTCATAGCTTATTTAAGACTTTCCTTTATAAAAATATACTTTAGAAAGTTACCAACAGACTACCTTTTTTTTAACTTAAAGTCAGAACCTTTTGGTAAAGTTTTTAACTATATTGTAACTTTAACAATAATACATCACTTTATTTATTTTTCTTTTGCTAATTTTAGTTTTCAAAATATGTCAATGGTTTTGTTAAATACCTTATACACAAGTATTTTTACATTGATTTTATTTTTTACAGTAAACTATATTTTTACTAAAAACTTATAATGCAACGCAGTTTTTTACTCTATTTTTTAATTACAATTGTCGGTTGTGTTTTTATTGGAAGACTATTTCAACTTCAGATAATTAGAGGAGCAAATTACAATCCAATACATAATTCTGCAGTAAAAACTACATACGACTATCCCGAAAGAGGATATGTTTATGATCGAAACGGAAAATTATTGATTGCAAACCAGCTCTCGTATGACGTTATGATCCAGCCAAACCAAGTAAAACCTTTAGACACAATAGAGTTTTGTAATCTATTAAAAATTAACAAAGAAAGTTTCTTAAAAAGATTGCGTAAAGCAGAAAGATGGGCTCCTTACCTACCATCTGTATTTTTAAAACAACTAGCTAAAAAAGATTTTGCTTTTCTTCAAGAAAAACTGCACAAATACAATGGTTTTTTTATTCAAAAGAGAATTATAAGAAAGTACCCTATTAATGCTGCTGCAAATGTACTTGGTTATATTGGTGAAGTAAATGAAAGTTTAGCGAAAAAAAACAACTACTATCAAGCGGGAGAATTAATCGGTAAAGATGGTATTGAAAGAGAGTATGAGAGCTATTTGAGAGGAAAGAAAGGGAAAAAATATTTACAAAGAAACAATCTGAACAAAGTAACGGGATCATTTTCAAATGGGAAATATGATACATTATCTAAAAA
>JAQXAP010000062.1 GCA_029252865.1 Polaribacter sp. | reverse complement strand
TTTGAAGGAAATAATGAATAATTAACAAAAGTTATAAAGGAGTAATTTTATAAAAATAGTTTGCTTTCTTCAATAATACTTTTAAAAATTGTAAATTCGCAATCCAAGAAAAGACAGAAGATGTTAGATAAATTAAGAATTGTTAAGCAACGTTACGATGAGGTTTCTGATTTGATTATTCAACCAGAAATTATCATGGATCAAAGACGTTATGCTACATTGATGAAAGAGTATAAGGATTTAGGTATTGTAGTCGAAAAAGGGAATGAATATCAAACATTGACAAACAATATTATTGAAGCAAAAGAAATTCTTGCTGATGGTTCTGACGCAGAAATGAGCGAGATGGCAAAGATGGAAATTGATGAAGCCAATGTTAGAATCCCTCAATTAGAAGACGAAATAAAAGTATTATTAATACCAAAAGATCCCGAAGATTCTAAGAATGCCGTTGTGGAGTTAAGAGCAGGAGCGGGAGGAGATGAAGCAAGTATTTTTGCCGGTGATTTGTTTAGAATGTATACCAAGTATTGCGAAGGCAGAGGTTGGAAAGTCTCTACTGTAGATTATTCAGAGGGAACAAATGGAGGTTTTAAAGAAATTCAGTTTGAAGTTTCTGGGAATGATGTTTATGGAATCTTAAAATTTGAAGCAGGAGTTCATAGGGTTCAAAGAGTTCCTCAGACAGAAACGCAAGGACGTGTTCATACCTCCGCGGCAACTTGTATGGTCTTTCCTGAGGCCGAAGAGTTTGATATAGAAATCAATCCAAAAGATGTAAGAATTGATTTTTTCTGTTCTTCAGGTCCTGGAGGTCAGTCTGTAAATACTACTTATTCTGCAGTACGTTTAACACATATCCCTTCTGGTTTGGTTGCGCAATGTCAAGATCAAAAATCACAGCATAAAAATAAAGAGAAAGCATTTAAAGTTTTACGTTCTCGCTTGTACGATATGGAATTAGCAAAGAAGAATGCAGAAGACGCTCTAAAACGTGGATCTATGGTTTCCTCAGGAGACAGAAGTGCGAAGATTAGAACTTATAATTATGCCCAAGGAAGGGTCACAGATCACAGAATTGGTTTATCATTGTATGATTTACCTAATATTTTAAATGGTGATATTCAGAAAATTATTGATGAGTTAATGCTTGCTGAAAATACGCAAAAATTAAAGGGATTAGCAGACGGAATTTAGGTTTTCAGAACCAGAAAGAAAAGCCACAAAATATTTTTTTGAGGTTTTTTTTGAAAATTCAATGTAAATTATAAAACAAACGGTCATAGTTTATCGTGATTATTGATTATTTTTAGCGTTAAAAAAAAATAAAAAAAATCATCAATATTTATTCAATGTAAAGGGTAAAATTACTTCTACTAAAAATACATAGCAGTATTATAATATGAAAAACACCCATTTGTAGGGTGTTTTTTGGTTTTTTTTCTTGAGTGAAAATTCAATAAAAGCAATTAATGTAATAGTTGTTTTCCTACCAAATGTAACTCATTAAACTCTTTATCTATGAGTATAGATTGTTTTTTACCGGCGTTAACATTATCTATTGGTATTTCTACATTATCTATTTGGATAGAAGTAATAGAGAAAGGTAAATTATGGAATACAATATGAAACTTGTTGTAATCTGCGTTAAAGTCTCCACGCTTATGTTGCTGTATTATTAATTCCTCTTTTTTACCAGTAACCGTAAATGTTCGTAAACTAAATCTTCCTTTTTTATAATCGTACCCATCATGAGCGTCATCATATAGTTTGGAAGATTCTTTCCCTTCTTTATAATAAACATCTAATGTTATGTCGTCAAATTTCTTTTCACCAACATATTGTTGCACGGGATATTTAGGAATAACAGCGCCTTCTTTAATAAAGATGGGCATACTTTCTAATGCTGCATCTACCCACATTTCTCGTCCTCCTTCAACTAATTCATCAGTCCAGAAATTATACCATTTCCCTCTAGGAATGTACATTCTCCTTCCTTTTGCATTTGGTTCTTGTATTGGGCATACTAAGATTTGTTCTCCGTAGATAAACTCATCACTTCTGTAATGTGTAGATGAATCCTCTTGATCATATAAAACTAGTGATTTTAAGATTGGTGTTCCATAATTTATATAATTCCAAAAGGCAGTATATAAGTATGGTAGCAATTGATATCTTAGTTCAACGAATTTTCTTACAATATCTGTTATTTCTTCACCAAAAACCCAAGGTTCTTGATCCCCATGGTCACCAGATGAATGCACTCTGCAGAATGCATGGAATATTCCTAATTGAATCCAACGAGCAAATAATTCTCCATGTGGTTGTTCTGCAAAACCACCAATATCAGATCCCGCAAAAGAAAATCCAGACATTGACATTCTTTGAGCTTGGTTATTTGCAATTGATAAATGTTCCCAAGTAGCAACATTATCTCCCATCCAGGTAGATGTATAACGCTGCGCACCCGAATATGCTGATCTTGTAATTACAAATGGTCTTTTTGGATATGCGTATTTCTTTAAGCCATGATAGGTTGCACGTGCCATTTGAGTTCCATAAATATTGTGCGCTTTTCTATGTGAACACGGATTGCCATCATAGTCATGACGGACATCATCTGGGAAAGATTTGTTCGGTACATCCATTACAGCTGGCTCGTTCATGTCATTCCAAACTCCTTTTACACCAATATCTTCTATTAGTTCTTTAAACAAACTAGCCCACCAATCTCTAACTTCTGGTTTTGTATAATCTGGGAAATAACATTCTCCAGGCCAAACTTTACCTTTCATATATGGGCCATCTGCACGTTTACAGAAATAATCTTTGTCTAATCCTTCTTTAAAAACATCGTACTCTAAATCTATTTTAATCCCTGGATCTATAATCACAACGGTTTTAAAGCCATCATCTTTTAATTCTTTTACCATTTTTTTTGGGTCAGGAAAATATTCCTTATTCCAAGTAAAACAGCGGAAACCATCCATATAGTCAATGTCTAAATAAATGGCATCACAAGGAATTTTTAAATCTCTAAATGTATTTGTAACTTCCTTGACGTTAGCTTCTGGGTAATAAGACCATTTACATTGGTGAAAGCCCAAAGCCCAGAGCGGAGGCAGTGCATGAGGTTTGCCCGTTAAGTCGGTGTAGTTTTTTACGACATCTTCCATCTTTGGACCATACATGAAATAATAATTCATTTCCCCACCTTGAGCCCAAAAACTAGTAACATTTCTTCTCTCATGTGCAAAATCAAAAGAAGTTTTAAATGTGTTGTCAAAAAAGATTCCATACGATTTATTGTCATACAGGGCTGTGTAAAAAGGAATTGCTTTATAAATTGGATCTGTATTTTTACCAAATGCATAAGAATCTGTTGCCCAATTCTCAAAACGTTTTCCTTTTAAATTTACATCTACAGGTTTGTCACCTAAACCATAATAACTTTCAGCTTTTTGGCAAGCTTTACTCATTTTTACAATGTCTCCTCCATATTCATAACTTTCTTCCCAATGAAAGCCTATTTCATCTTGGTTTATAAGTTTTAAGTCTAAAGCATCGAATAAGCTTACTTGTAAACTTTGTTTCTCGATTTTACAAATTAATTTAGAAGTAGTAATAATGTAATGTTTTTCATTTTCAGTTACATCTAAAAAACGGTAACCTCTACTCGCGTGTATGGTAACTCCATAAGAAAAATCATTTTCAAACTTACCTGTTGTAGAATATCTAAATCTAATGACACTATCTCTAACAACTGTAACTTGTAAAACAACATTATTTTTAGTTGTAAACTGCAGTGTATCGATGTCTTTTTTGTAATTTATTATTTCTGAAGGAAATAAATTTCCTTTTTGTTCTAGTTCTGTATTAACAATCATATGTGTAAGATTTTTGACAATTTAAAAATTGTAAAACTTTGTAAAACTTTGTAAAACTGGGGAGATTATTTTTTCGATAAAATTTGAATAAAAATGTAAAATATTAGATAAATTTAAATGCTAACATTGCGAGAGGTGGTAGGTTTAATTCGATAGAATTTTCTCTGTTATTCCATTCTTGTATATTAGAATTTAAGTTTTTATTTTTATAATTACCAGTTCCATTATACACGGAAGCATCACTATTAAATACTTCCTTTAAAATTCCAGCTTTTGGTAATCCTATTCTGTAGTTTTCTCTCGGAGCCGGAGTTAAGTTTAATACAATAATTATGTTTTCCTTTTTACTATTTCCTTTTCTAATATATGACATAACAGAGTTTTCATGATCTCCATGATCTATCCATTCAAAACCTTCATGAGAAAATTGTTTTTTATATAATGCAGACTCTTTTTTAAGCAGCTTATTTAAATCTCTCACCAAATTTTGTGCACCTTTATGAACTTTGTGTTCTAACAAATGCCAGTCTAAACTTCCGTTGAAATTCCATTCAGATGTTTGTCCGAATTCACTACCTTGAAACAAAAGCTTTGTTCCTGGGTGTGTATACATCAGGCTATATAGTAATCTTAAGTTTGCAAATTTTTGCCACTCATCACCAGGCATTTTCTCTACAATTGATTTTTTACCATATACCACTTCGTCATGAGAAAGGGGTAGCATAAAGTTTTCTGTAAACGCATAGTTTAAACTAAATGTTAATTCATTTTGATGATGTTTTCTGTAGATGGGTTCTTTTGCAAAATAATCTAAAGTATCATGCATCCAGCCCATCATCCATTTCATTCCGAAACCTAAACCTTCAGAAAAAACTGGGCTTGAAACCTTTGGAAATGAGGTTGATTCTTCGGCAATGGTTTGAACATCAGGAAAATTCTCATAAACGGCAACATTCATCTCTTTGATAAACGAGATGGCATCTAAATTTTCTCTTCCTCCGTATTCATTTGGTTCCCATTCACCATCTTTTCTTGAGTAATCTAAAAATAACATTGATGCAACTGCATCTACACGCAAACCATCTGCATGATATTGGTCTAACCAAAACAGCGCATTACTTATTAAAAAAGATTTTATTTCGTTTCTTCCGTAATTAAATATTAAGCTTTTCCAGTCTTGGTGATACCCCTTTCTTATATCTGGATGCTCGTATAGGGATGATCCATCAAAATTACCTAAACCATGCTCGTCAGAAGGAAAGTGTGAAGGAACCCAATCTAGGATTACGCCAATTCCTTTTTCATGAAACTTATCAACCAGGAATTTAAATTCATCGGGGTAGCCAAAACGAGATGTTGGTGCAAAGTAACCGGTTAACTGATATCCCCAACTTGGATCGTAAGGGTATTCCATAATAGGCATAAATTCTACGTGTGTAAAATTCATTTTTGCAACATATTCTACTAGCTCTGTGGCTAATTCTGTATAACTTAAAAACCTATTTTCTTGTGTGTGTTTCTTCCACGAACCTAAATGAACTTCATACACAGAATAGGGAGCATCTAATGCGTTATTCTTTTTACGAGATTTCATCCATTTTTGATCCTTCCAACCATAATTATCTTCCCAAATTATAGAAGCAGTTTTCGGTGGGTGTTCGCATCTGCGTGCATATGGATCTGCTTTTTCAGTAATAACATTATTATTGTTACTTTTAATCTTATACTTATAAAGGTTTCCTTTTCCTATATGTGGAATAAAACCCTCCCAAATCCCACTAGAATCCCATCTAACATTAAGTTGGTGTTCTCCGTCATTCCAAAAATTAAAATCTCCTATTACAGAAACGTCTTGAGCGCTTGGAGCCCAAACAGCGAAATACGTTCCTTCAATACCTTTTACAGTAGTAATATGAGAACCAAATTTTTCGTATAATTTATAATGCTTACCAGCTTTAAACAAGTTGATGTCAAATTCTGTAAATAAACTATGTGCTATAACTTTAGACATATTTTGTTTTTGGTTATCCTGAAATTTATTAAATAACTGTTCCTTTTGGTATCGTAGCACCTTTTTTGATCACTACAATTCCGTCTTTAATTAAATAACTATCTGTTTCTGTATCTTTTAAATGTTTTCCACCATTAATTCGAACATCATCTCCAATTCTACAGTTTATGTCTATAATACAGTTATCTATATGACATCTATCCCCAATTCCTAAGAGGTTGTCGATTTTATTTGCTTGTACTTTTTCTTTAGACTCGTAATAATCATTACCCATCATATAAGTATTTAAGACTGTAGATTCCTTACCTATTTTAGAGCGTATACCAATTACACATCGTTCTATTTTTGCAGCTTTAATAATACAACCATCTGAAATCACAGATTTGTTTATCATTGTTCCAGAAATTTTTGATGTTGGTAAAATTCTAGCTCTTGTGTAAACTCTATTTTCATCATATAGATTAAACTTAGGAACATCATCAGTTAAACCTAAATTCGCTTCAAAGAAAGATTCTATTGTTCCAATATCTGTCCAATATCCTTCATATTGATAACTGACTGTTTTATGATTATTAATTGATTGCGGAATAATTTCACCACCAAAATCGATAGTATCAGGGTTTTCCATCAACTTAACAAGTAAATCTCTATTAAAAATATAAATTCCCATAGAGGCCAAGTAGTTTCTACCCTCGCCTTTCATATCATCACTAACTTCAGAAGTCCAATCACCTAATAAGTCAGCAGAAGGTTTTTCTATGAATGATGTAATTTCGTTTTCGTTATTGGTCTTTAAAATTCCAAAACCAGTCGCTTCTTTTTTGTTAACAGGATATGTTGCAATTGATATTTCAGCATTACTTTCTTTATGCTTTGCGATCATATCTTTAAAATCCATATTGTACAACTGATCTCCAGAAAGAATCAAGGCATACTCAAAATCATTCTGTAAAAAGTGATGCATACTTTGTCTTACCGCATCTGCGGTTCCTTGAAACCACTTATCGCTTTGCATAGTTTGCTCTGCAGCCAAAACATCGACAAAAGCTTTACTAAAAAAACTAAAGTGGTAGGTGTTTTTTATATGCTTATTTAAAGATGCAGAGTTAAACTGAGTTAATACATACATTCTTTTAATGTTAGAATTAATACAGTTAGAAATTGGTATATCTACCAACCTATATTTACCTGCTATTGATACTGCAGGTTTAGATCTCTCTGCGGTTAAAGGATATAATCTAGAGCCTTGGCCGCCACCTAAAATAATTGATAAAACATCGTCGTTATTCATAGCTTACTTTTTTAAAGATTGGTATAATTTTACATATTCTTGAGCAGAGTTGTTCCAAGAATAATCTATTTTCATTATTTTTTTTATGTTTTGTTCATAACGAACTTTCTCTGTGTAGAAATTATTTGCTCTAGAAATAGCATTAGATACTTTTTGTATTGATACTCCATCATGACAAATACCATAGCCATTATCATCAATATCAATTACAGTATCTTTTAATCCGCCAATAGCGTTAACAATAGGTGTTGTGCCATAACGTAGGGCATACATTTGATTTAGACCACAGGGTTCTACTCTTGAAGGCATTAAGATGAAATCTGATCCAGCATAAAAGATATGTGCTAATTTTTCATCATAACCAATAAAAGAATTATAACTTTTATTATTGTCTATTTCTTTAAGTTGTGCTTCCGTTTCTTTGTTGCCAGAACCTAGAAGTAAAATTGAGATATCATTTTCTTTTAGAGCTTTTGTGAAGATTGAAGAAAATAAATCTGCACCTTTTTCACCGACTAATCTTCCTATAAAACAAAAAAGAGGTTTATTTTCATCAAGGTTAAATTTTTTACACAACCATTTCTTATTAGCTTTTTTTCCTGAAATAGCTGTAGATGCGGAAAATGTTTTAATAATTGTCTTATCTGTCTCGGGGTTCCAAACATTCCAATCAATACCGTTTAATATTCCAATACATTTTGCACGCTCATGAAGGAGTAATGATTCTAATCCGTTTGCATTTTGTTTCAGTTCTTCCATGTAACTTGGAGAAACTGTTGTAACTCTCCAAGCACATTTTATTGCCGCAGCCAATGGGTTAATATTTCCTCCCCAATCTAACAAACCAACATTTCTAAAATTAAAGGGAGGGATTAAAGATACTTTGTCATGAGGAAACCAACCTTGATATTGTGCATTGTGGATAGTGAGTACAGTTGGTATATTTTTGAGAGACTCATATTTATGGCTTTGTGACATCATGAACGGAATTAATCCGGTATGATGATCGTGAGTATGAATCAATGTGGGCTTTTCATCAAAAGTCAAGAGCCAATCTAGTGTTGCTATTTGAAATGCTAAAAAGCGCTCAGTATCATCGGTAGAGTATACATAATCTTTGTACAGTAACTTAGGTACATCAACACAAAATACATCAAAGCCTAATTTACTATTAAGAAGTTTTAAAATACGGAAATCAAAATAATCAGTTCCAAGCTTTATGTCGCTTTTATATATTTCTTTAAAATCATTTTTTTTGCTAAAGTCGTTGTTATAATAAGGTATTACAACGTTACTATTAACTCTTAATTTTTTCTGATAATTAGGCAATGCACCCACAACATCAGCTAAACCTCCAACCTTAGCAATAGGAAAACATTCAGCACTTATATGTAATATATTCATTGCGTATTTTTAATAGATTGAGAA
>JAQXAP010000060.1 GCA_029252865.1 Polaribacter sp. | reverse complement strand
GAGAAACAGATTATTCTTCCTTTTTTTCTACTTTCTTCATTATTGGTTATAACTTCTAGATCCGATACTTTTCCTTTAGTTTTAGACAACTGAATATCCTTACCGTCATAAATCATTATCCCAGAGCTATCATACCCTCTATACTCTAATCTTTTTAATCCATTAACTACAATTGGATAGGCATCTCTAAAACCGATGTAACCTGTTATTCCACACATAACAATTCTTTTTTCTTTTTTCTTTTTATTAATTAATTTTTTTCTTCTGAATATGAAATCTTAAGCTCGATCTTTTTACTTTCATCTACAGCAGATTGGTTAAAAAGAGTTACCGCTTTAGGATTCCAACTAAAGTTATTGAATACAGTATCTGATATTACTTGTAGATCTGTAGGATTGACTACTTTCAATCTCAAAGAGGGAGAATAATCTGTTTCTCCACTTAAAATATCTGAAATATAATCTGTAATTCTAAATGTATATTTTTCTTGTTTTCCATCACTATCTCTCTCTAACAAACCGCCAAAAACTGCAGAGCCTTCGGTGAACAAATCCTTAACATGACTGTAAACTGGTTTTATATCCTCATTACTCTTATACAAAAACAATTGATAAGGTGTTGCCGTGGTATCTGCAGATTGATTAATATACACCGTTAAGGAAGCGTCGTTTATTAATAAATTATCTTCTCTTAATTCTTCAATTTTATCTGCTAATCCATTTCCATCATTATCAGCTCCAAAAATATTTATTGTTGCTTCACTTCCTGCTGCACCTTGCAATTTAACCTCATCATTTATTGGATATACTTTATCTTCCATTTTATAGGTACTTGCTCTTATTCCTGATAACAGAAAGCTATCATTTTTCTGAATCGTATCTATAATTGCACCTCCTGCGACTACAGAATTGGTATAGTAAATTTCTATTGATGGTTTAGCTGTAACACTAAAGTCAAGAGAAACTAAAGAACCTTCATTTCCTGTAGCTTCTAAAATAAGCCCTCTGAAATAATTGTTAAATGCAGATTGAGTCTCAAAATCTGATGATTCATATTTATCCAAAAACAATTCTTTAATCTTATCCTCTTTTAGAGGAACTAGGGCGAAAGGAACAGGAATCGTAGAATTTGAAGAACTAGTATAAGTAACAGTATCTACAGAAGATAATGTATTATCACTCAACCATCTTTTAATTACAACTGCTGTATCTGTAGCTTTTGGAATAAAAGCAAAGTCTTTGCTAATATTTAGCTCAGATCCTGTTTTCTCAAATAAATCGTTAGAATTATAGCTATTTGTTTTTGATGGATCTGAAGGGTTTAACTCACTTAAATAGGTACTCGTTTCATAAACATTTAAATTAAATGCTTTTGATTTATCACCAATTATAGAATCTAAACTATAACCTGTACCCTCATCATTTAAAGTTGCTTGGTAAGGCAATTTCAGAAAAACAGTATCTATTGTAGTTACTACTAAAGTGTCAGAGATATAGACATTTTCATTATCTATTATCTGCAAATCTGAATTTATGGACAGTTGTGAAATAATTGAAGCCTCGATCTTTTCGTAATCATCACTTGCGTGAACTCCTAATAAATATTGCCCAGGTTCTGCTGATAAATTATCTGATTTAACCATGGCAACAGGACTATTAGACATTTCAACATCTACAAGCATAGAGCTTGTAGAAAATTTGGTATTGCTAATTATATTTGAACCAATATCTGTAAAATCTTCTTCACAAGAAACAACGGCTGTAAACACCAATATTAAAGCAACAACATATGTGCTTTTCTTTAAAAATTTCCTCACCTTATAATAATTATTTGGCTGCAATTAAATCAGCATAAAAATTTAAATAACTCTCTTTTGTATTTTCAACTTGATGCTCTAAAACAGGTATTTCTTTTCCTTCTAAGAAAGAAGACAATTCTTCTGAAATTGTTTCACTACCGTGTATAATCCCATCAGAGTTTTCAATAGCACTTTTAAGTATATTTATAAAACTTGGAATCTTAACTGTTGCCCTTTTTTTGTCACATATTTTATCATACTCTAATTTTTCAATTAAAGCTTCATCTAAATTTCCTTCAAAAGGATTATCGTATAAAGAAGTAATAATTTTACTTTCTGTAAACAACGGTTCTTCATTATAAAATTCTTTTAAATAAAGAGGCAATAAAGAAGCCATCCATCCATGAACATGAATAATATCTGGAGCCCAGTTTAACTTCTTAACAGTTTCTACAACACCCTTTGCAAAGAAAATTGCTCGTTCATCATTGTCTTCAAACAAATCATCATCTTCATCTGTAAAAACAGCTTTTCTTTTAAAATATTCTTCATTGTCTATAAAATAAACCTGCATCCTTTCTTTAGGAATAGAAGCTACTTTTATAATCAATGGCATATCCATATCGTTAACAACCAAATTCATACCAGATAAACGAATTACTTCGTGCAATTGGTGCCTGCGCTCGTTAATAACGCCAAACCTTGGCATAAAAATTCTTGTTTGTACTCCTTTAGAATGTGCGTTTTTTGCAACATTAAAAGCTGTTGATGATAACTCTGTTTCTGGTAAGTATGGAACTACCTCCGATGAAACAAATAATACTCTCTTGTCCTTCATTAAATCAATCTCTTTTATACGAAGCGCAAAAATACAAATTATTATGCTAATATCGTGTTAAAATGGTAAGTTTGCAGACTTTACTTAATTTCTAAGGATGAAAATATTCAATACCAAACAAGAAATAAAATCTTTCATACGCACACAAGGTGAATCAAATAAAACTATTGGCTTTGTGCCAACAATGGGTGCATTGCACGAAGGGCATTTGTCATTAATTAAAAAAGCGAAGAAGAAAAACGATATAGTTGTAGTCAGTATTTTCGTAAACCCCACTCAATTTAACAATAAAGAAGATTTAGTAAAATACCCAAAAACATATAAAAACGATACTAGGTTATTAGAAAGTGTTTCCTGTGATGTCTTATTTTTTCCATCAGTAGAAGAAATATATGGGAATAATATTTTACCAATAAAATTTAATTTTGATGGGTTAGAACATCAAATGGAAGGGAAATTTAGAGAAGGCCACTTCAATGGTGTTGGAACCATAGTAAAAGCACTTTTCGAAGTTATTAAGCCTCACAACGCTTATTTTGGTGAAAAAGATTTTCAGCAACTTAAAATTATTAAAAAAATGGTGGAAAAGCATCATTTAAATGTTGAAGTCATAGGATGTGAAATTTTTAGAGAGAAAGATGGTTTGGCAATGAGCTCAAGAAACTCTAGACTTAATAATAAGCAAAGAACTTCAGCCTCTTTTATCTACAGAACTTTAGAGAAAGCTCGTGATAAATTTGAAACAGAAAACGCAGCTAAAACAACAGAGTGGGTCGATAAACAATTTAAGAAACATCCTTCACTTGAATTGGAGTATTTTACAATTGCTGATGAAAAAACATTAGAAAGTCTAAAAAACAAAGAATCTGATAAGAAATATAGAGCTTTTATTGCAGTATTTGCAGGAGAAATTAGATTAATAGATAACATTCGATTAAAAACGAATTAAACAAAAAAATACTATTTTTGCTACATGTTAGTACAAGTTGTAAAATCAAAAATCCACCGTGTAAAAGTTACAGGTGCAGATTTAAATTATATAGGAAGCATTACCATTGATGAAGACTTAATGGATGCGGCCAACATTATTGAGGGAGAACGTGTTCAAATCGTTAATAATAACAACGGTGAACGTCTAGAGACATACGCAATTCCTGGACCTCGTGGAAGTGGAGAGATTACGTTAAACGGAGCTGCAGCAAGAAAAGTTGCGGTTAACGATGTTTTAATTCTAATTGTGTATGCTTTTATGGATTTTGAAGAAGCAAAAAACTTTAAACCGTCTCTAGTTTTTCCTAACGAAAAAGATAATACACTAACGTAGCCTTGAATATCAAAAAGATTTTAAAAATAATATTACCTCTCTTTTTGGGAGGTTTTTTAGTTTGGTATTCTATATCTAACATCTCAGTACAAATTTTAATAGAATATTTTAAAGAAGCAAATTATAGCTGGATTTTTCTGGGTTTATTTTTTGGGATTTTAAGCCATTTGTCGAGAGCTTACAGATGGAAATTTATGCTAGAACCCATAGGTTTTAAAGCTAAATATACAAACAGTGTTTTAGCGGTTCTAGTAGGTTATTTAGTAAATTTAGCATTACCCAGAGCAGGGGAAGTTTCTCGAGCATTGGTTTTAACAAATTATGAAGATGTTCCTTTTGAAAAAGGATTTGGAACGATTGTAGCAGAAAGAATTGCCGATTTAATTATGATGCTGTCTGTTATAGTAATTACACTATTTGTTCAGTTTGATTTTATTTATGAATTGCTAACAAAGAACTTCAATCCTACAAAAATAATTACTGGTCTAGTTGTTTTAATTCTCGGTTTTTACATTTTGACCTCAGTTGTAAAAAAAGCAACATCAGGATTTCTTCTAAAAATAAAAACCTTTGTCTCTGGTTTAGGAGAAGGTGTTACCAGCATCTTTAAAATGAAAAAAAAATGGGCATTTATCTTTCACACCGTATTCATTTGGGTAATGTATGTTTGTATGTTTTGGGCAACAATTCCTGCAATTGAAGGGTTAAATGTTCCTTTTGGAGGAATTTTAATCGGTTTTATCGCTGGTGGATTTTCTATTGCCGCAACAAATGGCGGTATTGGTTTATATCCAATTGCTGTTGCTGGCGCTTTGGCTCTATTCGATATTCCTACAGAACCAGCAACAGCTTTTGGTTGGATTATGTGGACAGCACAAACTGCAATGATTATTGTTTTTGGTGGTTTGGCGTTCTTGTTTTTACCTATTTACAATAAGAATAAATAATTTTTAGGGCGTTACCTAAAGGTCGCGCTTTGATTACTCGCTTTTTTTGAAAATAAAAAAGAGCTCAAACATGCCATTCAATCGCTAACGCAACTGTTTACTTCCTTTTAAAACATCTGACATTTTGAAGGGTTAACATTCAATATTACTTTGTAACTTTACTATTTTCATAACCTGCAAATAAATTTAAATGGCCAAAATCAAAACAACCTTTTTCTGTCAGAGCTGCGGAACCCAACACGCAAAATGGGTCGGACAATGTGGTGCTTGTAAGGAATGGAATACCATTGTGGAGGAAGTTATACAAAAAGAAGAAAAACATATTTGGAAACAATCTGCAACAGCAAAACAAATTGTAAACAAGCCATTAAAAATTGTAGACATTCAACTAAATCCAGAAGAAAGAATTATCACAAATAATAATGAACTAGATACAGTATTAGGAGGTGGTTTAGTAAAAGGCTCCGTAACACTTTTGGGTGGAGAACCAGGTATTGGTAAATCGACTTTATTATTGCAGGTTGCTCTAAATATTAGCCAAAAAGTATTATATGTTTCTGGAGAAGAAAGTCAATCTCAAATAAAAATGAGAGCAGAAAGATTAGAAGCCAAAAAGTCTAATTGTTTAATTCTTACAGAAACCAACACACAAAATATCTTTAAAAATATTGAAGAAATAGTTCCTGAGGTTTTAGTAATAGATTCCATTCAAACATTACACACAAGCTCAATAGAAGCCTCTCCGGGTAGCATTTCTCAAATTAGAGAAACTGCTGCAGAACTTATAAAATACGCTAAAGAAACTGCAACTCCCGTTTTATTAATTGGCCATATAAACAAAGATGGAAACATTGCTGGACCGAAGATTTTAGAACACATGGTAGATGTTGTTTTACAGTTTGAAGGAGACAGAAACCATACTTATAGAATATTAAGATCTCAAAAAAACAGATTTGGCTCTACATCAGAACTAGGAATTTACGAAATGCTTTCTAATGGACTAAGAGAAATTTCAAATCCGTCAGAAATCTTAATTTCTAAAAAAGATTCCGATTTAAGCGGGACCGCAATTGCGAGTACATTAGAAGGTATTAGACCTTTAATGATAGAAGTACAGGCTTTGGTTTCCACAGCAGTTTATGGAACACCTCAGCGATCTACAACTGGTTATAATTTAAAAAGATTAAATATGATTTTAGCTGTTCTAGAGAAAAGAGCAGGATTTAAATTAGGTGCGAAAGATGTCTTTTTAAATATTACTGGAGGAATAAATGTAGACGATCCGGCAATAGATTTAGCTATTGTTGCCGCCATCTTATCATCTAACCAAGATGTTGCAATTAATCCAAATGTGTGTTTTGCTGCAGAAATTGGATTAGCTGGCGAAATAAGACCTGTTTCTAAAATAGATCAGAGAATCATAGAAGCCGAAAAACTGGGATACAAAACACTAGTAACTTCTAAATACAATAAAATTTCTTCTAAAAATCACGGAATAAGATTGGTTTTAGTTGGTAAAATTGAAGAAGCATTTGCAACTTTGTTTGCTTAAAACTAACCTAATTGATTATTTATCAATTTCTCACCGAATACCGCTCTATTAAATAAATATAGACTATTCTAAACTCAGAAGTCTTTGTGAAATTTACATAGATTACAATTCTTAACAGAGTAATAACAGAAATCAAAAAAACCGAGCATTTCTGCTCGGCTTGTAACTAAATTGTAAAGGTCTTAATAGAACTTTATAGTATTTATTTTTTATTGACGGCTTTAATATAGTTGTCTAGAGCCATGGTCATAGAAGGATTTTCTGGAGAAGGTGCTGTAATATCACACTTCAAACCTGCCTCCGTAGCTGCTCTAACTGTAGAGTTACCAAAAACGGCAATTCTTGTGTTTTTTTGTTTAAATTCTGGAAAATTCTTGAATAAAGAATCAATACCTGATGGACTAAAGAAGACTAAAACGTCGTAAAAAACATTTTCTAAATCAGATAAATCACTTACAACGGTTCTATATAAATCTAATCGTTGCCAATTTAAACCTAACTTATTTAATTCAGTAGGAATTAATGGCTTCAACTTATCTGAACTCGGCAATAAGAATTTTTCAGCTTTATGCTTCTTTATTACTTTTGTTAAATCTGCAAATGTTCTTGTACCAACATAAATCTTACGTTTTCTGTAAACTACATACTTTTGCAAATAATAAGCTACCGCTTCAGACTGACAAAAATACTTCATTGCATCTGGCACTTTGAAACGCATTTCTTCAGCAATTCTAAAAAAATGATCTACAGCATTTCTGCTTGTTAATATAATCGCAGTAAAGTTGTTTAAGTCAACTTTCTCTCCTCTTACCTCTTTAACAGACATTCCTTCTACATGAATAAATGATCTAAAATCTATCTTAACTTTCTGTTTATCTGACAAGTCGAAATAAGGAGAGGTTTCTGTCTTTGGTTTTGGTTGCGATACTAAAATCGTTTTCACTTTCATAAGATTTCTTTTTCTCTTTAAAATAACAATTTAAACAATATAAATGGGGGTGCAATTTCGAAGCTGCAAAGATACAATATAAAATAAAATAACTTGCTAGAAATTAGCTTTTTATTACTTATCAGGTGTAATACGAACCGAATTGAGAAAAATAATACTGAAATATAAACCAAAAACAGTGTGTTTAATGGAGAATATTCAACTATAACAAGAGCAATGAATACATAAAATGAAACACAATTCAGGTAATTTGACTTAGAACCTAAAAAGAATTTTAATTGTTCATTTATCTTAAATAAATGACTTAATAAGAATTCTACCAATCGCTTTGTTGAAAAATAAGAAAAAACAACACCTAAAGTCTTCATAAAAATGTAAAATCCTCCCTCTTTAGAAACATCAAAAAACAACAAAAACTTATACATTAATAATGAAATCACCGTCATTGAAAAAATAAAAACTACTATTTTAAATAGGTTTACAAAAGAGTAGTTCTCTTCAATTTCAGATTCAATAAAAGTCTTATTTATAAGAGAAAGGGCATTCCCCTTCAATCTCTCGAAACTTAACCCTTTTAAAAGAAAAACACAAACTAGTAGTACAACCAATAATACGGTAACCCAGTTTGTATCAATTATTGTTCTTTCTAACGCTTGCACCTTTTGTTGTTTTGCTTAGATTAATACAAAATTAGTAATTAAAAAATGTATATTTGTGTTCTTACCACATGAAAATTAATTTATGTCAGATGCGTTAGTCATAATTCCTACCTACAACGAAAAAGAGAACATAGAATCGATAATTAGAGCAACTTTTAACCAAGAAAAAGAGTTTCATATTTTGATTGTTGATGATAATTCTCCTGATGGAACCTCAAAAATTATAGAAACCTTAATTTTAGAATTCCCAAATCAGCTTTTTTTAGAAAAAAGAATATCTAAAAGTGGTCTGGGAACTGCATATATTCATGGCTTCAGGTGGGCAATTAAAAAAAAGTACGATTTCATTATAGAAATGGATGCAGATTTTTCTCACAATCCAAAAGATTTAATTCGCTTGTACAAAGCATGTAAAAAAGGTGGTGGTGATGTTTCTGTTGGCTCAAGATACGTTAATAACCAAGTTAATGTTGTGAATTGGAACATGAAAAGATTGTTGCTTTCTTATTTTGCTTCAAAATATGTGCGCTTAATCACGAGAGTACCTTTATTTGATACAACTGCCGGCTTTGTTTGTTGGAAAAGAGAAGTTTTAGAGAAAATAAAATTAGATAAAATAAAATTTATAGGATACGCTTTTCAAATAGAAATGAAATTTAAAGCGTGGAAACATGGTTTTAATATTAAAGAAGTATCTGTAATTTTTACAGATAGAACTTTAGGTACTTCTAAAATGAGTGGTAACATTATAACTGAAGCCTTATTTGGAGTAATCAAAATGAAATTAAAAGGGTTGCCTCAATAGATTTTGCTGAATCTATACCTTACGGAAGACAAGTCAGATTATTACTACGAAAAAATGAAAGCAGCAAAAGACCATTAGATTTGGATTCTCCAAAGTTTTAGTTAACATAAAAATTGATACTTAAGAAATAAAAAATGACACAATCAACTTTAATAAAAAACGCAAGAATTGTAAATGAAAACAATATTTTTTTAAGTGATGTATTGATTGAAAACGAAATTATAAAAGAAATCTCCTCAGAAATAAAAGCACCTGAAAATGTTGAAATTATTGATGCTGAAGGTAAATTTTTGATTCCTGGATTTATTGATGATCAAGTTCATTTTAGAGAACCTGGCTTAACTCATAAAGCAAATATTTCTACAGAAAGTAGAGCTGCAGTTGCAGGTGGAATTACTACTTTTATTGAAATGCCAAATACTGTTCCTCAAGCTACAACTCAAGATTTATTGGAAGATAAATTTAAAATTGCAGCCAATGACTCTTACGCAAACTATTCTTTTATGTTTGGGGGAACAAATGATAATTTAGCTGAATTATTAAAAACAGATCCTAAAAAGGTTGCCGGAATTAAATTATTTTTAGGTTCTTCTACTGGGAATATGTTGGTTGACAATGAGGCTGTTTTAGAGAAAATATTTTCATCAACAAAAATGATTATTTCTGTGCATTGCGAAGATGAAGCAACTATCAGAAAAAACACACAAGAATTTGTAGACAAATATGGTGACGACATTCCAGTAAAATACCATCCAACTATTAGAAGTGAAAAAGCATGTTATTTATCATCTTCTAAAGCAATAGAATTGGCTAAAAAAACGGGGGCAAGATTACACATTTTTCATGTTTCAACAGCTAAAGAAACTGAACTTTTTAGAAACGATATTCCTCTAGAGGAAAAACAAATTACAGCCGAAGTATGTATACATCATTTATGGTTTTCTGATAAAGATTATGCAGAAAAAGGAACACATATTAAATGGAACCCTGCTGTAAAAACAGAAAAAGATAGACTTGGTTTATGGAAAGCTTTGTTAGATGATAGAATTGATGTTTTAGCAACAGATCATGCTCCTCACACACTAGAAGAGAAAAACAATCTTTATACAAAAGCACCAAGTGGTGGACCTTTAGTGCAACATGCTGTGACTGCAATTTTAGAAAAAGTTAAAGAGGGTGTGATTTCAATTGAAAAGGCAGTCGAAAAAATGAGCCATAATCCAGCTAAATTATTTCAAATTGAAAAACGTGGGTTTGTAAAAGAAGGCTATTTTGCCGATTTAGTTTTAATTGATACTCATAAACCACAGATGGTTTCTAAAGACAATATCTTATACAAATGTGGTTGGTCTCCTTTTGAAGGAACCACATTTTCATCATCCATAACTCATACATTTGTAAATGGAAATTTAATATATAATGATGGAGTTTTTAATGAAAAAATAAAAGGTAAAAGAATAACCTTTAACAGATAAAATGAAAAAAATTAGCCTTTTACTTATTTTTATTTTTCTTAGTTCGTGCACAAGTAATACCATTTTTAAGAAACCTGAAGACCTCATTCCGCAAGACACAATGAGTCTTTTAATACAAGATATGATGATTGCTTCTTCTGCTAAATTTATAAAAAACACAAACAAGCAAAAGAAAATTAATTATATGAGTTTTGTTTATGATAAATACAAAATTGATAGTGTTCGTTTTCAAAACAGTAACTTTTACTACATTTCGAAAATAGATTTGTATGAAGAAATCATAACTGATGCGAAGGTTAAGTTAGAAAATAAAAAAAAGTTTTTTACTAAATTAAAGGCAACACAAGATTCTATTAATAAACTAAAGAAAATTCGAGATACCCTTTTTTCATTTAAAGACACAGTTAACTTTAAAAAAGGACTTAACCTAAAAAATAAAATTCCAAAAATTAAGAAATAGTGTAATTTTTTGAAACACTTTTAATAACATCATCTATTTTTTGAAACTGAAAATTTAAACTTTTTTGTATTTTTTTTGAAGAATACCTAGAGATTGAATGTGAACTTTTAGCTGAAGATTTACTTAAAAAAGGTCTTTTACCTGTTAATTTGGAAAGTAACCAAGAAAATCGCCAGAAAATCGCCGTATGCCAAGATTTAATTTTTATTGACGGTGGCTTTTTACCCAAAGAAATTGCCATTGAAAAGAAAATTTCTTTGAAAGATTTATTTTCTGAAACTAAAATAAAACGTTCATTTTTTAGATTAGAATTCATCAATAAAATCATTGATGTAACCACATCTTTTACACCCACAAAACCTGTAATTCCTTCAGTAAAGTATTTTAATCCTTTATAAACCTGCGTAAATAATTTACTTGACCCGTTTTCCCAAAAACCACTTCCTAAAATAATACCAGGATTTACAATTACAACATCAACACCCTCTTGGCTTGCACGCCAAATTTCCATTTCAGCTCCAAATTTAGTAATAGAGTAATCGCTATTCGATTCTTGAGAATTCCACTCGCACTCTTCAGTTATTAAACTCCCATCTAAAGAGCCTCCAATAGAAGCAATAGAGCTCACAAAGCAAATTTTATCAATTTTTGCATCAATAGAAAGGTTTGTAATGATTGCTGTTCCGTGAATATTTACTTTACGCATTTCTCTATAATCTTCAGGATGAAAAGAAATGAATGCAGCACAATGGTAAACTTTAGTAATTCCAAAAAAAGCAGGAATCATAGAAGGTACATCTGTAATATCAGCATTAAACCACTCTATTTTGGAAATTAGACTATCATCATCTGTATAAAAAGAGAAAACTTCTTTTACTTTTTCTATTCTTTTTTCAGAACGATAAATAGCACGGATTTTTTCCTCATTTTTTATCAAATGATACAATAAATGAGCACCAACTAATCCCGTTCCTCCCGTAACTAAAATCATATTACGAATTTATGTTTTTTTAGCTGATAAACGTATATTTGCTTCCTGATTAATTTTATGAAAATGACAAACTTTGTTGAAGAATTACGCTGGCGTGGACTATTACATGATATCATGCCAGATACAGAAAATTATTTATTAGAAAATAAAACTGCAGGTTATATTGGTTTCGATCCAACCGCAGACTCATTACATATTGGTAGCTTGGTTCAAATTTTTATTTTGAAACACTTTCAAAACGCTGGGCATAATCCTATTGCTTTAATTGGTGGAGCAACCGGTATGGTTGGAGATCCTTCTGGTAAATCTGCAGAAAGAAATTTATTAGATGAAGCAACTTTAGAGAAAAATATTGCTGGAGTTAGAGAAAATTTGGAGCGTTTTTTAGATTTTGATGCCACTGCAAATAATAAAGCAGAATTAGTTAATAATTACGATTGGATGAAAGATATTTCTCTAATTGATTTTGTACGAGATACAGGTAAACATATTACTGTAAACTATATGATGGCTAAAGATTCTGTAAAGAAACGTTTAAGTTCTGAATCTTCTGTTGGAATGAGTTTTACTGAATTTACATATCAATTATTTCAAGGATACGATTTTTACCACTTATACAAAGAGAAAAATTGTAAACTACAAATGGGTGGCTCTGATCAATGGGGAAACATTACTACTGGTACAGAATTAATTAGAAGAAAAGCACAAGGAAAAGCTTATGCAATTACAGTTCCTTTGGTTACAAAAGCAGATGGAACAAAATTTGGAAAAACGGAAGGGGGAAATGTTTGGTTAAATTCGGATAGAACTTCTCCTTATAAGTATTACCAGTATTGGTTAAATTCATCTGATGAAGATGCTGAAAATTTTATTAAAAAATTCACTTTTTTAAGCAGAGAAACTATAGAAAATTTAATTTCTGAGCATAAAGAAAACCCGCATTTGCGCTTATTACAAAAAACACTTGGAGAAGAGGTTACAGTTTTAACACATGGTAAAGAAGCATATGAGAATGCTCTAAAAGCTTCAAGTATTTTATTTGGGAAATCTACAGCTTCTGATTTAAAGTCTTTAGATGAACAAACTTTTTTAGATGTGTTTGATGGTGTACCACAAGCTACAGTTTGTAAAGCAGATATAGAGGAAGGACTAGATATGATTGGTGCTTTAGCAGCAAAAACAAACTTCTTAAAATCTAATGGTGATGCAAGAAGAGCCTTAAAAGAAAATGCAATTTCTGTAAATAAAGAAAAAGTTAAAGAAGGTTTTACAATTTCTAATGGTGATTTAATTGCAAATAAATATGTGTTATTACAGCGTGGTAAAAAAACATATTATTTATTAGTTGTGGAATAACACTATCCGATATAATGTAACATGGAAAAGAGCTGAATTAATTCAGCTCTTTTCTTTTGCCCCAGCATCTAAAGTATTATTCTCAATAATAATTGAATTTTAGAAAAACACAATAAAAGTAATCTTATAAATTTGCAATAGATTACAGATAAAAAAGAAATGTGGATTACGATTACTTAATAAAATCTTTTAGAGTAATAATTAATTCGCTTTTATTTTCAATATGACTCATATGTCCATCTGGAAAAACAACAAATTCTGAGTTGGTATTTTGGGCTTCCCCCATAGATTTGTCGAAATCTAAAACAGGATCTTTTTCTCCAATAATAATCAACTTTTTAAAATCATTATCCGTTAAAACAGCACTTCTATTTACCCGATTTTTCATTCCTTCTTGTGCCGCAATATAACCTTGAACAGAGGTTTTTAAAGCTTCATTTAATGCCTTTTTTATTTCTTCTTTAAAGAGGGTCTTACTTTTATCACCGAATAAATTAGCAAAAGACATTCGTACCATATTTGTATAGTTATTCTGAATCATTTTGTTAGCGCGAGTTCTTAATAATTTTCGATCATTATCATCTTCAAAAGAAGTAGAATTCATTAAACACAAGCCTTTTATTTTCTGAGGATTTTTCGCTGCAAAAGCCAAGGCAACATAACCTCCTAAAGAATGACCAACCAAAATGCATTTTCTAATTCTTATATGTTTTAAAACGGCTTCTATAGTTTCAGAAAAAACCTCCATAGAATGCGAATAACCCAAGCAATCAGATTTTCCATGTCCTAACAAATCAATGGTGATAACTCTATTCTTTTTAATCAACTCTGAAGTAATCTTACCCCACATTGTGGAATTCTCTAAAAATCCATGAATTAAAACAACTGCAGCTCCTTTTCCTTGATCTGTATAAAATATATTTGCCTTTTTATATTCTAAAATCATAGAAACAAATATAGTATTTGATTCGCTTTTAGAAATCGAAAACATCATAAAGTATTTCATAAATATAGAATGAATTCAGTACGACTGATTTGTATAAATTATAAAGAACATAAGAGTTTTTTTTATTTCAACTTTCTTAAATATTTTCAAAATTAAAAACCCTACTTTTGCTCTTGATTTTTTTGTTAAATAAAAATATAGTATTTGTTAAACTATTATTCATATCCTCATACAACATCTAGAGAATGGGTGACTTTTGTTCATGGAGCAGGAGGAAGTAGCTCTATTTGGTTTAAACAAGTAAGGGATTTTAAGAAATATTTTAATATTTTAATCTTAGACTTACGCGGCCATGGAGATAGTCAACCAACACTAAAAGATACCTTTAATTCTAAATATACGTTTGATTCTATTACGCAAGATATCGTTGAAGTTATTGATTTTCTTGAAATAAAAAAATCGCACTTTATTGGTATTTCTTTAGGCACAATTTTGATTCGTAATCTTGCTGAAAAAAGACCGGAATTAGTTGGGAGCATGATTATGGGCGGCGCAATTATTAAAATGAATTTCCGCTCTCAAGTTTTAATGAAAGTTGGTAATGTTTTTAAATCAGTGGTTCCTTACATGCTGCTATATAAATTATTTGCATTTATAATTATGCCAAAGAAAAACCATAAAACATCACGTTCATTATTTGTTCAAGAAGCAAAAAAATTATATCAAAAAGAATTTGTACGTTGGTTTAAATTAACTTCAGAAATTAATCCACTATTACGTTTTTTTAGAACAAAAGATATAAAAATACCTACTTTATATATTATGGGGGCTGAGGATCATTTGTTTTTGCCTTCAATAAAAAACATCGTATCTAAACATGTAACTTCTTCGTTACTTATTATTGATAACTGCGGACATGTTGTAAATGTAGAACAACCAGAGACATTTAATAACGAAACAATTAATTTTATTACATCTCTAAAATATTAGCTACCTTATTACAAATTATATCATAAAAAAGGCGAGTTAGAAAACTCGCCTTTTTTATGATATTAATTCATCAAATCTTCAATTTCACCTGCTTCAATCGGTATATTTTTCATTAAATTAAATGGTTCTCCTTTTTCTTGAACCACAACATCATCCTCTAAACGGATTCCAAAACCTTCATCAGGAATATAAATACCGGGCTCTACTGTGAAAACCATGTTTGCTTGCATTTTTTCATGTAATAAACCATAATCATGGGTATCTAAACCAATGTGATGCGAAGTTCCGTGCATAAAATATTTCTTATATGCTGGCCAATCTTTATCTTCATTTTGCACATCAGCTTTGTCTAATAAACCTAATTTTAGTAATTCTGACGTCATAATATCGCCTACCTCCACATGATACTCTTTCCATAAAGTTCCTGGAACTAATAATTTTGTAGCTTCTTTTTTAACGTAATTTACAGCATTGTAAACTGCTTTTTGTCTATCAGAAAATTTTCCAGAAACTGGTATTGTTCTCGTTAAATCACTTTTATAATTTGCATATTCTGCAGCAATATCCAATAAAATTAAATCACCACTTTTACATTCTTTATTATTTTCCATATAATGTAAAACATTGGCACTATTACCAGAGGCTATAATTGGCGAATAAGCAAACCCTTTAGAGCGATTCCTAACAAATTCATGTATTAATTCTGCTTCAATCTCGTATTCCCAAACACCAGGTTTTACAAAATCTAAAATTCTACGAAACCCCTTTTCTGTAATATTACAAGCACGTTGCATTAAGTCTAATTCTATTGGGTCTTTTACAGAACGTAAACGATGCATAATAGGACTACTTTTTGCAACTGTATGAGCCGGGTATTTTGCTAATAACCATTTAGTAAAACGATCTTCTCGAGTCTCTGTTTCTACATTAGCTCTGTAGTGTTCGTTTGTATTGATATAAAAAGTATCACAATAAGTAGAAAGTTCAAAAAGTATTTTTTCTAAATCCTGTAACCAATAAACTGATTTAATTCCAGATGTTTCAAAAGCAGCTTTTTTTGTAAGTTTTGCTCCCTCCCAAACAGCAATATGATCATTGGTTTCTCTTAAAAATAAGATTTCTCTGTACTTTTCATTTGGACAATCAGGAAATAATAATAAAACACTTTCTTCCTGGTCTACACCACTTAAATAGAAGATATCTCTGTGTTGTTCAAAAGGCAATGTACTATCTGCACTAATTGGGTAAATGTCGTTAGAATTAAAAACTGCCAAACTGTTTGGCTTCATTGCTGAAGTAAAATTGTGGCGGTTTTTGATAAAAAGTTCTGAATTTATTTGTTGATATTTCATCTAAATTTCTTTTTAATAACACAAATGTAGCGATAAAATTATCAACAAAAAATGAACTAAGAACGCTTCTTTTTAGGCGTTCCCGTTCTTCCTCTTCCTGAATTAGGTTTTACCGATTTATTTCCTTTGAAATGAGGTTTTCTTTTGGATTTATTTCTGTCAGACGAATTAGAGTTTCCTCCTTTATTTTTCCTCCCAAAAGATTTTTTACTTTGTGAAGCCGCTCTTTTAGGTGGTGCAGTATCTGTTGGCTCAAAACCTTCAACAATTGTAGATTTTAATTTCTCTTTAAGTAGTTTTTCTATTTCACTTTGATATTCCGTCTCTTCGCTACAAACTAAAGAAATAGCTTCCCCGGCTGCTCCTGCTCTACCTGTTCTACCTATTCTATGAACATAATCCTCTGGCACATTTGGTAACTCAAAATTAATAACATGAGGTAACAAAGGAATGTCTAATCCTCGTGCTGCAATATCAGTGGCAACTAAAATTTTAATAGAGCCATCTTTAAAATTTCTCAATGCCTTTGTTCTTGCACCTTGACTCTTGTTTCCATGAATAGCTGCCGAAGGTACTCCTGCTTTCACTAACTTTTGTGTTAGTTTATTGGCACCATGTTTTGTTCTTGTAAAAACTAAAACCTGTTTCCAATTTCCATCTTTTATCAATTTAATTGTAAACTCTGTTTTTCTGTTTTTATCAACCTTATAAACCTTGTGAGTAACTTTTTTTGCCGTTGAATTTTGAGGTTCAGCTTCTACAGAAACTGGATTTTTTAAAATCCCCGCAGCTAATTTTTTTATATCGTTAGAAAAAGTTGCTGAAAACAACAAGTTCTGTCGTTTTTCTGGCATAAAACTAATCAGTTTGTTGATATCTCTAACAAACCCCATATCTAGCATTCTATCAGCTTCATCAAGAATCAACACATCAATTCTTTTAAAAGAAACTGCTTTTCTGTCATGTAAATCCAACAATCTACCCGGAGTTGCTACTAAAATATCTACACCTGATCTTAAAGTTGCAATTTGTGGTTTTGCATTTACACCTCCAAAAACTACGCAAGATTTTATGTTTAGGTACTTACTGTATTCTCTCACGTTATCGTGAACTTGTGCTGCTAATTCTCTTGTTGGTGTTAAAACTAATGCACGTAAAGGTCTGTATTTTGGATGTTTAGTTTCTGCTAAATGTTGCAAAACAGGTAATGTAAAACCTGCTGTTTTACCCGTACCTGTTTGTGCAGAAGCCAAAAGATCTTTACCCTCTAATATATGTGGAATTGCTTTTTCTTGTATTGGAGATGGTTTGGCATATCCTTTTTCTTCAACTGCTTTTACTAGCGCTGATGATAAACCTAAATCTGAAAATGTCATAGAAATTATTTATGAAAGTAACTTTATGTAGTTGTTTCTGGCTACAAAGATACATTGTTTTAAATTGAAGCGTTTTGTTTCACAGAATCCTTTTCTATAAAAGGCAGGAAAGCTTAAAATAAAGCAAATAAAAAAGGCGATTTATAGAAATCTAAAAATAAGTTACACTATTTAACTAAAAGGAAATACATCTTAAAAATTAGCCCTAATTTCTAAATAAATTTCAGCGCTTTTTTTTATTGCTGATGAATGATTAAAGAATACTATTTGTCCATTAAAATCAGCTTCAATTAACCAATAAGAACCTTTATAATAAGAATTTAATACTTTTGAAAGGGTCGTATATTTTTCGATATTTTCTGCAACTTTTATCTGATGAGGGTACAATAAAACTTTCTTATTGTTGATGATAATTTCATTTACATCATCGAATAGAGCCGCAATATATTTTTCTTTTGGGTTGTTGTAAATTTCTATTGGAGACTCATTTTCTATAATCTTATTATCTTTTATAATAATAAGTTTGTCTGCAAATGAAAGTGCATCATCTTTATCATGAGTTGCCACAATACAGGCAATATTTTTTTCTTTCAGGTAACTAAACAAGTTTCTTCTTAAAGAATTCTTTTTAAAATTATCTATTTGCCCAAAAGGTTCATCTAACAATAATAATTGGGGCTCTTTTGCTAAAGCTCTTGCAATGGCAACACGTTGCTTTTGACCTCCGCTTAAGTTTTTAACCATTGTGTTAGCAAAGGCTGTCATTTGAATAACTTCTAATAACTCCTCCGTTCGCTTTTTACTTTCCTCAGGATGAAAACGTGATAGGAATTTTTGAATATTTTCTGAAACAGAAATATAAGGCATCAAGTCGAAATCTTGTGCTACGTATTTAAAGCTTTCAAAACCTGGAACTAAATGTTTTTTAGGACCAAAGACCCGTTCATCCTTCCAAAAAATTTCACCTTTATTCAGGTCTACTAAACCGTAAATTACTTTTAAAAGAGTCGATTTACCACAACCACTTTCACCCATGACGCACAAATGTTCGCCTGCTGTTATAGATAAATTAAACCCTTTTAACACGGGTTTGTTTATCTTATAATTAAAAGAAATATTATTTACTCTTAGCATGTTACAAAAGTAGGTTTTCTATTTGATTTGTTATTACTAAAAATTGCCAAGTATTCTGCGTTAGGGATTGAAACGGTATCCTTTTTTGAAGAATAAAAAAAAGATATAGTGAAAAGCACGACCTCGAGGTAATGCCAAAATAAATAACCGATAATTTCGCATCGATTTTAAATTTTACGATTTAATTTTGTCAAAAAAAGAGTAATTAAATAGAGATTTAATAGGCTCATTTCTTAGAACTAGTTTCATAAAAAATTATTTAGTACATATTCTGATCACAACATTTTAAATTGATTAATTTTGCCATTACAAAACGATATATGAAGCATTATATAATCATTGGAGCTGGTCAATCTGGTTTAGCGATTGCTTATCATCTAAATAAGAAAAATGCTAATTACCTTATCGTTGATGCTAATTCTGAAACAGGTGCTCCTTGGTTAAAAAGATGGGATTCATTAAAGTTATTTACGCCATCGGAATTCAATAGTTTACCTGGAATGAAATTTCCTTACAAAAAAGGACATTACGCTAACAAATATGAAGTTGCAGATTATTTAAAAGCCTATGTTGTTAAATTTAAGATCCAAATTGAATTTAATCACAAAATAACTTCATTGAAAAAACAAAATGGACATTTTATTTTAGAAAGCGAATCAAAGAAGTTTGAATCAAAAAATGTAATTATAGCAACTGGACCCTTTCACAAACCATTTACACCAAATTGCCATACAAAAATATCAAAAGAGATTTTACAGATTCATAGTGAACATTACAAAAGTCCAAATCAATTACAAAACGGAGCAACATTAGTTGTTGGAGCCGGGGATTCTGGTGTTCAAATTTTAAACGAAGTTTCTAAAACAAATAGAACTGTTTATTTTTCTGGAAACACAAAGATTATGTCTATTCCTCAGGAGATTTTAGGTAAAACCTTGTGGTGGTGGTTTCATAAAGTTGGTTTTTTAAGAGCCAATAAATATTCTTGGATTGGTAAAAAGTTGAGTGAAAGTGGACAACCTGTAATTGGAACCGATGTAAAAGCGTTGTTTAAAAATAAAAACATTACTTGTGTTGGTAGAACACTTAATGCCAATGACAAAACCATCATATTTGAAAAACAAAAAATAACTGATATTAAAAATATTATTTGGGCAACTGGTTTTAAACCAAATTTTAATTGGATTGATGGCATTGAGTTCGATGATAGCCATTATCCCAAAAACTATAGAGGTGTGAGTGATATTGATGGGCTTTACTTTTTAGGACTTCCGTGGCTTTACACCAGAGGTTCTGCAACTTTGGGTGGTGTTAAAAAAGATGCAGATTACTTGAATACTTATCTTTCTAAAAAAGAAAAAGATAGCCATTAATAACAGCTATCTTTCCTTTCATTTTTTTTGGTAAAACTATAATTTATTTTATGCTTTGGGCGGAGTTGGTAATTCATCAAATCCCATATTAAACAAAGTAAATCCAAAAATATCTGAATATTGCTCAATTGTTTTTGCAACAGGAGTTCCTGCTCCATGACCAGCATTGGTTTCTATTCTAATTAAAGTAGGATTCTTACCAGACTGCTTTTCTTGCAATTCTGCAGCAAACTTAAAACTATGCGCAGGCACAACTCTATCATCATGATCTCCCGTAGTTATCATAGTTGCGGGGTATTTTACACCTTGTTTTACATTATGTACGGGTGAATATCCTTTTAAATAATCAAACATTTCTTTACTATCGTTTGCGGTTCCGTAATCATACGCCCAACCAGCTCCCGCGGTAAAAGTATGGTAACGTAACATATCCAAAACCCCAACTGCAGGCAAAGCAACTTTCATTAAATCGGGTCTTTGCGTCATTATTGCTCCTACCAATAAACCTCCGTTAGATCCTCCACGAACTGCTAAATAATCTGAAGATGTATATTTTTCTGCAATTAAATATTCTGCAGCCGCAATAAAATCATCAAACACATTTTGTTTTTTTAATTGAGTTCCTGCATCGTGCCATTTTTTACCATATTCTCCTCCTCCACGTATATTAGGAACCGCATACACACCACCTTGTTCCATCCAAACTGCATTTGCAATACTAAAAGAAGGTGTTAAACTGATATTAAATCCTCCATAACCATATAAAATAGTTGGGTTTTTGCCGTTTAACTCAATACCTTTTTTATGTGTAATAATCATAGGAACTTTTGTTCCGTCTTTTGATGTATAAAAAACTTGCTTACTTGCATAATCTTCAGAATTAAAATCTACAGCAGGTTTCCAATAAGGTGCATACGTTCCATCTTTTGGATTGAATTTATACGATGAGTTTGGTGTGCTATAATTTGTAAAAGAAAAATACAATTCTTTCGCTTCTCTTTTTCCTCCAAAACCACCAGAAGAACCTACTCCAGGTAACTTTACTTCTCTAATTAATTTTCCATCAAAATCGTATTGTAATACTTTAGAGACGGCATCTACCATATATTCTGCGAAGAAATATCCTGCGCCAGAATTTAAACTCAAAACATTTTCCGTTTCAGAAATAAGTTCTTTCCAATTTTCTGGAGTCGGATTTTTTGCATCAACAGTAACCACTTTTTTATTTGGTGCATTTAAATTAGTGACCAAGTATAATTTGCTACCGCTGTTTTCTGCAACATATGTATCGCTATCAAAATTATTAACAACGATTTTTAATTTTGAATTTTCGTCTGATAAATCTTTAATAAATAATTTATTTCCTGATGTTGATGTTGCTGCAGAAATCATTAAATATCTGCTATCTTCTGTTAAATAACCACTAACATATCTATGTTTTTCTGATGCTTTTTCACCAAAAATAACAACATCATCTTTTTGTGAAGTTCCTAGTTTATGATAATACAATTTATGCTGATCAGTTTTTGCAGACAACTCACTTCCTTTAGGTTTATCATAACTCGAATAATAAAAACCTTCATTTTTGTACCAAGAAATTCCTGAGAATTTTACATCAACCAAAGTATCGCCTTTAATTGTTTTTGTTTCGGCATCCATTATAATGACCTTTCTCCAATCAGAACCTCCTTCCGAAATTGCATACGCAGCTGTTTTTCCGTCTTTAGAAAAACTTAAAGCACCCAATGAAGTTGTTCCGTCTTCAGAAAACGTATTTGGATCTAAGAAAACTTCTTCTTTACCTTCTTTCTTTCTGTAAACCACATATTGATTTTGCAAACCATCATTTTTATAGAAATACGTGTAATCTCCTTCAATAAATGGAGTTCCCACTTTTTCGTAATTCCATAATTTTGATAACCGCGCTTTTAATTGATCTCTATAAGGAATCTTATTTAAGTAGTTGAACGTAACCTCGTTTTCTTCCTTTACCCAAGCCTCTGTTTCCTTGCTTCTATCATCTTCTAACCATCTGTAATTGTCTACAACTGCCGTTTTAAATAATGTATCAATTACTGGTTTTTTAGTAGTTATTGGATATTTCAAATCTATATTTCTTTGATTACTTTCTTTTTTACAAGAAACAAAAATTGCACTTGCACACAAGATAGGAATGATTAATTTATTCTTCATAATTTTTAAAGTTTGGTAAGTATTCTCAAAGTTAATACAAAAAAAGTCCGGTACATTATTCTCTAGAAATTTTTAATAACTTTTAACATTATATATTTATTTTTCTTTCAATTATGTAATTTATAAAAAGAATAAACGACTACTTTTGCTCAAGAATTAGAAATAGGTTTCCCTTTTTTCTGGAAACCAAAGATTAATAAAATTTCGGCTTTGTCGGAAAGAATATTTTAAATTATGACAGAAAATTTAACCAAAGCAACCTTTTTAGAAAAAGTCTTTAATTTTGAAGAAAACAAAGAATGGAAATTTGAAGGAAAAAGACCGGTTTTAATAGATTTTTACGCAGATTGGTGCGGACCTTGTAAAGCATTAGCACCTGTTTTAGAGCAGTTGTCTGAAGAATATGAAGGTAAAGTTGATATTTACAAGATTGACACGGAAGCAGAACAAGAATTAGCAGCTGCATTTGCAATTAGAAGTATTCCATCAATGTTATTTTGTCCTGCAGAAGGGCAACCACAAATGGCAAATGGCGCTTTACCAAAAACAGAAATAGAACGCATTATTGCTGATGTTTTAAAAGTAGAGAAATAAAAAGTTTTACTTTAGATAAAAAATTAAATCCTGAGTTTTAAACTTAGGTTTTTTTTGTTTTCAAAACATATACATAAGTTTTTGATGCATTAGAAAATTATGTATACATTTACAAAATGGGAAATCAGAAATTATTCAAAGGTTCTTTGCAAACTATCATTTTAAAGTTATTAGAAAGTAACGATAAAATGTATGGTTATGAGATTACTCAAAAAGTAAAAGAATTAACAAAAGGCGAATTAAAAATTACTGAAGGTGCCTTGTACCCCGCATTGCACAAATTAGAAGCCGATGGTTTATTAGACGTAGAAGTTGCAAAAGTTGGCAACAGACTCAGAAAATATTACAAATTAACAGAAAGCGGTTCTAAAGAAACTGCCAATAAATTAGCAGAAATGCAAGAGTTTTTAAAAACGATGCAACATTTAGTAAACCCTAAATTTAGTTTGGAGTAATAATTTATAAGCTATGGAATTAACAGAAGAACAAATACGGCAAGTAGAAACATACCTGGATAAAAAAAACTTTGATTTTATAGATTTAAAAGTTGAGGTTTTAGACCATATGGTCTCTGATATTGAAAGCTTTTTACGAGACAATTATTCTTTTGAGAATGCTTTTAAAATAACTGTTTTAAAATGGA
>JAQXAP010000057.1 GCA_029252865.1 Polaribacter sp. | reverse complement strand
GATGTTAGAGCGGTTGTTTTTGATATTTTACGTCATAGAATTGGAGTTACCTACGAGGCTGAAGCTGAAAATGTAACTTCTGTAGACATCATCAATTCAATTATAAATGAAATTGAAGTCCCATAAAATGTGTGATTGTGTAAAATTAGACAAAAAAAATATAATTACACTCTCAAACAATAAAACAATTACGCATTGAATACCAAGGAAATACTAAAAAAAGTTCGTAAAATAGAAATTAAGACAAAACGTTTGTCTAATGATATTTTTGGAGGTGAATATCATTCATCATTCAAAGGACGTGGTATGACTTTTTCTGAAGTAAGACAATATCAATATGGAGATGATGTAAGAGCCATTGATTGGAATGTTACCGCTCGTTACAATGAACCTTACATAAAGGTTTTTGAAGAGGAACGTGAATTAACAATGATGCTTTTAGTTGATGTTTCTGGTTCAGAATTATTTGGTACATCAACTCAATTTAAAAAAGATACTGTTACAGAAATTGCTGCAACATTAGCCTTTTCAGCAACTCAGAATAATGATAAGGTTGGTTTAATTTTATTTTCTGATGATATAGAGCTATTTATTCCTCCTAAAAAAGGAAAGAGTCACGTTTTAAGAATTATCAGAGAACTCATCGAATTTAAGCCAGAAAGTAAGAAAACAAATATTGCGGCTGCATTAAAATTTTTATCTAGCGTGATGAAAAAAAGAGCAATTGTTTTTATGTTATCTGATTTTATGGATGAGGATTATGAAAAAACATTAAAGATTGCTGCAAAAAAACACGATTTAACAGGCATTCGAGTTTATGACAAATATGATGAAGAAATTCCTAATTTAGGAATGGTACCAATGATAGATTCAGAGACTGGCGATGTTCAATTAATAAATACAGCCTCGAAATCTGTAAGAGCAAGCTATAAATTAAATGCTTTACGTTTAGCAGATTATTACATTAACATGTTTAAAAGAGGCGGTGCAGGTAGTGTTAATACAAGAGTAGATGAAAACTACGTGAAAAAATTATTAGGTTACTTTAAACACAAAGGAAGATAGTAACTCCGTTACTTTTAAAAATGAAAAAACAAATACTCTACATACTATTATTAGTTTCAACTGTAAGTTTTTCACAAAAACCTATGGTTAAAGCTGAAATTGATACCACAAATATTAGAATTGGTGAACAATTTAAGTTAAAAATATCTGTTGATGAAACTCAGAATGTTATTATTCCTAAATTAAAGCTAAAAGGACTAGAGTTAATAGATTCAACAAAAACAGATACCGTAAAAAACAGTCTAATTAGAAAGTATATTTTAACAGGTTTTGACAGTGGCGCTTTTTACATTCCACAACAACAAATATTTGTAAAAAATCAAGCTTTTTTAACAGATTCTTTATTAGTTAATATAGCTACAATAGCTGTTGACACTACAAAAATCAAAAAATTCCCTATTAAATCTATTAAAAGTGAACCTTATGTTTTTGATGATTTTAGAATTTACATTTACATCCTTTTAGCTGCTTTAGCTATAATTGGATTTTGGATTTATTGGTTTGTTATCAGAAAAAGAAAAGAAGAAATAGAAGAAGACACGTATAGGGCCTTACCACCTTATGAAGAGGCTATTTTTAAACTAAATGAGTTAGATGAAAAGCTATTGTGGCAAAATAATAAAGTGAAAGAATATTATAGTGAATTAACTGAAATTGTGCGTGGCTACATTGAGCGAGAATTAAAAGTTCCTGCATTAGAAAAAACGACTGATGAAGTTTTAGATATGCTAAAAGAGTTTAAAAACGAAGAAACAATTCTGACCTCCGAAGACACTATTACAAAGTTAAGAGATTTGTTACGTGAAGCAGATTTGGTCAAGTTTGCAAAATCTAAACCGTTAGCTCTAGAAATAGAAGAAGACAGAAAAGATGCTCAAGATATTGTGAGTAATTTAAAACCTAAACCAATTATTGAAGAAGATGATGAATTGGAATAATTTTGAATTTAATAACCCTGGATTTTTGTGGCTATTCATAATAATTCCACTAGTTGCAGTTTGGTACTTTATGATGCGTAAAAAAGAGGCTGCAAACTTAACAATACCCAGTTTAAAAGGTTTTAAACCAGATTCGCTTTTATCAAAGTTAAAACCTATTTTATATCTCTTACGAATTGTAGCATTAATAGCAATAATCATTGCATTGGCAAGACCTAGAAATGTCTCTGTAAGTAGAAAAATAAAATCAAATAAAGGAATAGATATTGTTATGGCTATTGATGTTTCTGCAAGTATGTTAGCAAGAGATTTAAAGCCCAACAGATTAGAGGCATTAAAAAAAGTTGCTATAGATTTTGTTGACAGAAGACCAAATGACAGAATAGGAATTGTTGTTTACGCAGGAGAAAGTTTTACACAAACACCCATAACAAGTGATAAAGGAATTGTTAAACGTACGATATCTGAATTAAAATGGGGTCAATTAGAAGGTGGAACTGCCATAGGAATGGGATTAGGTTCTTCAGTAAACAGATTAAAAGAAAGTACCGCAAAAAGTAAAGTAATTATTTTATTAACTGATGGTGTGAATAATTCAGGAAATATAGATCCCAGAACTGCTACTGAATTAGCAAAAGAATTAGGCATAAAAACCTATACAATAGGAATTGGAACAAATGGAATGGCAGATTTTCCTTACAGTAGAGATCCGAGAACTGGCAAGTTACAGTTTAGAAAACAACAGGTTGAAATAGATGAAGATTTGTTGAAAGAAATTGCATCAGAGACGGAAGGAAAATACTTTAGAGCAACAGATAATACATCATTAAAAAAGATTTATGATGAAATTGACAAACTTGAAAAAACTAAAATAGAAGAATTCAAATATTACAATTATCAAGAAAAATATAGGTTTTTTGTTTTCTTGGGGTTGAGCTTTTTATTATTAGAATTTATTTTAAGAAACACATTATTTAAGAGTTTTATATAAACATGTACAAAATAGAAGAACCAATTTACTTTTCCCTACTTATAATCATTCCAGTAATGATTGTTTTCTTTTTGTTGGTTTTGTGGTGGAAAAAAAGAACACAACGTAAGTTTTCAGATTTAAACTTACTAAAAAAATTAGCTCCTAACTCTTCAACCTTTAAATCGGTCCTAAAACTGGTGATATTACTTTTAGGAATCACTTTTTTCATTATTTCTTTAGTAAATCCCAAAATGGGAACTAAACTGAAAACAGTGAAAAGAGAAGGGGTAGATATCGTATTTGCTCTAGATGTTTCTAAAAGTATGTTAGCAGAAGATATTGCGCCAAACCGATTAGAAAAAGCGAAACAGATTATATCAAAAACCATTGATAAACTAGGGTCAGATAGAGTTGGAATCATTATTTACGCAGGTAATTCATATCCTCTTTTACCAATAACAACAGATCACGCAGCAGCAAAAATGTTTTTGCAAAATGCAAACCCAGATATGGTTTCTAGCCAAGGAACAGATATTAATGGAGCTTTAGAGTTAGCAAAAACGTACTATAATAATGATGAACAAACCAATCGTTTTTTAATTATAATATCTGATGGTGAAGATCACCAAGAGGAAACAAAACAAGTAGCTCAAAATTTAACAAATGAAGGTGTAAAAATTTATACAATTGGTGTTGGTTTAGAGGCTGGTAGTCCAATACCTATGCGCCTAAACGGCTCGATGATTGGATATAAAAAAGATAGAGAAGGAGAAACAGTAATAACCAAACGAATCCCGAAAGTTTTAGAGGGTATTGCTAATGTTGCTGATGGGAAATACATAGATGGAAATGTTACGGAAAAACCCGTAAAACTCCTTGCAGAAATTATAGCAAGTGCAGAAAAAAGTGAATTTGAAACAAAACAATTCTCTGATTATAAAGACCAATTTCAGTGGTTTTTAGCCATTGGATTATTCTTTATAATTATTGATGTTTTCTTATTTGAAAAGAAAACAAAATGGTTAACAAAGGTCGATTTGTTTAATGAAGAAAAAGTAAAGAAGTAACATGAAGAACATACATTACATTCTTATATTAATTTTGATGCTATTTTCATCCAAAGAAATTTTAGCACAAAAAGATTCCATTGCTTTGCAAAGGAAAGCAAGAAAGTTATTGCGACAAGGAAATGAATTGTACAATAAAAAACAGTACACGGATGCTTCAGTTGCTTATCAGAAATCATTGGGACAAAATACCAAATACGACAAAGCAGCATATAATCTAGGAAATGCTTTATATCAAAACAAAAACTATAAAGAAGCTGTTCCCCAATATGAATTAACAGCACAAACTGCAAAAGATAAATTTACGAAAGCCGAAGCTTATCATAACATTGGAAACGCTATGATGGAGCAAAAACAATATCAACCAGCTGTTGATGCTTTTAAAAATTCTTTAAGAAATAATCCTAATGACGATGAAACTCGCTATAACTTGGCAGTTGCTCAAAAATTATTAGACAAACAAAAACAGGATAATAAAGATAACAAGGACGACAAAAATAACAAAGATAAAGACGAGAAGAAAAAAGACAAAAATAAAGATAAAAAAGACGGAGACGATAAGGACAAGGAAAAGAAGAACGACAAAGACAATAAGGATAAAGACGATAAGAAAAAAGATAAAGAGAATGAACCTAAAAAGGATGAGAATAAAAACAAATCAAAACCTAAGCCTCAACAGGGAAAAATGACTCCTCAACAAATTAAACAACTTTTAGAAAGTTTAAATAATGAAGAGAAAAAAACCCAAAAGAAAATGAACGCTCAAAAAGCAAAAGGTAAAAAAATAAAACAAGAAAAAGATTGGTAGATTAGCAATATCTCAGAAAACGAAGATGAAGTTGAAATTTTACATAACAACATTTATAAGTTTACTTGCACTTGTAACGGCTGCTCAAGACGCAACTTTAATAGCAAAAGTGAGTAAAAATAAATTGGGAATAAACCAACGTTTAAAAATAGAGTTCTCAATAAACAAACAAGGCAGCGATCAATTTACTCCTCCTAAATTTACAAATTTTAAAGTAGTTGGTGGTCCAAGCCAATCAGTTAGTCAATCTTGGGTTAATGGAAAGGTTAGCTTTTCTCAATCTTACACATACATTATTCAACCAAAAAGAAAAGGTGAATTAACTATTGGAACCGCCAGTGTTAAAATTAGTGGAAAAAATATAAAATCCAAACCCATAAAAATTATAGTTTTAGATGCTGTAGACATTCCCCAAAACCCTAACGACCCAAATTATATAGCACAACAAAACATACACTTAGTTGCAGAAATCTCAAAAACTAAACCTTATGTGGGCGAGGGTATATATGTAGAGTACAGATTATATGTTAGTGAAAATGTTAGTGTGTACAATTATGGAGTAACAGAGGCTCCGAAATATAACGGTTTTTGGAATCAAGAAATAAAAATAAAAGGACAATCTCCTGTTAAAATAGGAAAGTATAATGGAGAAGATTATAGATATGTTGTACTTCAAAAGGCGCTATTGATTCCAACAAAAACAGGCAAACTAACAATTGACCCGATGAAAATGGAGGTTGTCATTGGAGTTCCTACAGGAAGATCAGATTTTTTTGGGAATGTAATTACTAGAAATGTTAGAAAAGAATTTGCCTCTGCAAAAAAAATTATAAGACCTAATAATCTTCCTCTAGAAGGAAAACCTGCAAACTTTAGCGGTGCAGTGGGTAATTTTAACTTTAATGTTGCCATTAGCAAAGAAATTTTAAAGGCAAATGAAAGTTCACAAATAAAAGTTGCTATTTCTGGAAAAGGAAATCTGAAGCTATTTGAATTGCCTGAAGTTATAACTCCTACTGAACTAGAAAAATATCAACCAGAAAGAAACGAAAGAGTTCGGGTAAATTCAAGTGGAATTTCAGGCTCGGTTTCAGATTTATATACTATTGTTCCTCAATACAAAGGCAAATATAAAA
>JAQXAP010000162.1 GCA_029252865.1 Polaribacter sp. | reverse complement strand
AGAGACATGATTTTCATGGGGGTATTTTGGTGGCAAAAGACAAAAAAGTAGTATATCAAAATCATATAGGCTATGCCGATTTTAGGAAGAAAACTCCATTAAATAGTGAATCTGTTTTTCAATTAGCATCTGTAAGTAAACAATTTACAGCTGCTGCAATAATGCAGTTAAAAGAAAAAAATAAATTAAAACTTACGGATTCAGTAAACGCTTATTTTCCAGATTTTCCTTACAAAAATATAACCATCAGAAACTTGTTAAACCATACTTCTGGTTTGCCAAAATATTTCTGGGTTGCAGAGCACGAATGGAAAGAGAAGAAGCCTCCTACAAATAAAGATTTAATGGAAGTTTTACCAATTTCAAAAGCACAACGTTTTTTTAAACCCGGCCGTAATTTCGATTATTCTAATACAGGTTATTTTGTTTTGGCTTCTATTATCGAAAAAGTAACTGGAATTTCATTTAATCAATATCTACAAAAAAATATTTTCGAACCATTAAATATGAAGAATTCTTATGTGTATAGCTATCAGAATGATACAATAAGAAAAAACCAATTAAAGGGTTATCGTTTATACAGAGGTTGGAAACATATAAAAATAGGAAATACTGTTAACGATGCAATTGTTGGAGATAAAAATGTTTACTCAACTCTAGAAGATTTGTTTAAATGGACTTATGGATTAAATTCAGAACTACTAATTACACAAGAATCTTTAGGTTTAATGTATACGAAAGGAGAAACCATTTATGGAAGAAAAGTTCCTTATGGTTTTGGTTTTAGAGTGGATACCAGAAATGAAAAAAATATTTATCATTATGGTAAATGGAACGGCTTTAGTACAGCTTTAACAAATTATATAGAGGAAGATATAGTAGTGATTGTTTTAGAACATACTAGTTATAATTCTTTAAAATACTTAAATAAAAAAATAAAGAAAATTGTAACTGAAAATTTTAAAACTTAATAAATAAAACAATCTCATTATTTTAAATTAATTAATTTTTTAGCAGCAATAAAAGGAGTTGTTTTTCCATTCTCTAAATTTTTAATTTCTTTGGATAGCGCAATTTTAATCAAAGGATTATTGTAAAAATCTGCTTTTAATTGTTCCTCAATTGTAGACAAAAGCCAAAATTTATTCTGTTTGTTCCTTTTTTGTTTGAAATAGGTATTTTCTTTTGTTAAAGAAATATATTCATTAATCATTTCGTCTACTTTATCAATTCCAATACTTTTTAATGCACTTGATGTTAAAACTTTAGGTTGCCAATTACTTTCTTTTAGGGGATATAAATGCAGTGCTCTATTAAATTCAACCTTAGCAATTTTCGCATTTTTTTTGTTTTCTCCATCAGCTTTATTAATTACAATTGCATCAGCCATTTCTATAATTCCTCGCTTTATACCTTGTAACTCATCACCGGCGCCAGCCAATTTTAATAATAAAAAGAAATCGACCATAGAGTGAACCACTGTTTCAGATTGACCCACACCAACAGTTTCAATAATAATCGTATCAAAACCAGCCGCTTCACATAGAATAATACTTTCACGTGTTTTTTGAGCAACGCCACCTGAGGATGCTCCAGAAGGAGAAGGTCTAATAAAAGCATTTTTATCAGTCACTAATTCTTCCATACGAGTTTTATCACCTAAAATAGAGCCTTTGTGTAAAGAGCTACTCGGATCTACCGCTAAAACTGCTACTTTTTTATTTTGTTTAGTTAGATGTTTTCCGAAAGATTCTATAAAGGTACTTTTTCCGACACCAGGAACTCCAGTAATTCCTATTCTTACAGAATGATTTGCATGAGGTAAACAACGTTCTAAAATGTCGTTTGCTTTTTGTTGATGTTTTTGGTTTGTACTTTCTACTAATGTAATTGCGCGACTTAAAAAGGTGATATTTCCTTTTAAAATTTGAGAAACAAATCTATCTACAGAATCTTGTTTCGCTCTGTTTGATTTTATTTTTTCGACTGCAGATTTGTTGGTGGTTTCTGGTTTAGAAACACCTTCATTTTGAGATAAAGCCGATTTGTTTTTAGCAGGCATAAGTATATTTGTGTAAATTTAAAAATAATTTTATAAATTATGATTTCTATAATTGATAATGATTTCAATAAAATCGATTAAGATTTAACTAATTCTAAAGCTTTAATTGGTAATACCGAATTTTTATTGAATAATCTAGCAATTAAATTAGCAACGAGTAACATTTAGAAAACAAAGAATGGATTAAAGTTTAGTGCAAATTTTAATAGAATAACCAAAAATAAAAGATTTAATGTTATAGGAAATTATAGTTCATGAACTATACAAAAGTAATCTTATATTTGCGTGAAATTGCTTTTTATTTTTTTAAACTTCTTATAAACTCCATTTCGATATTCTCAATAAAGTGTTTATCTTTGACCGCTTTAAAATTGCACCTTTTTAATGGAACTCTACAAAGAAAATCAGCTTAAAGTATACAATTCTCTCTCTAAAAAGAAAGAGAATTTTAAATCAATAACAGAAGGTTATGTTGGCATGTATGTTTGTGGGCCAACAGTTTATAGTAACGCACATTTAGGTAATGTTAGAACCTTTATGTTCTTTGATGTTGTGTATAGGTATTTAATGCATTTAGGCTATAAAGTCCGTTACGTGCGTAACATTACAGATGCAGGGCATTTAGAAAACGATGCAGAAGAAGGTGAAGATAAAATAGCAAAGAAAGCACGTTTAGAACAAATTGAACCGATGGAAGTTGTACAGCGTTATACGTTAGATTTTCACGATGTATTAAAAAACTACAATTTTCTACCACCAAGTATAGAACCAACTGCGACAGGTCATATTGTTGAACAAATTGAAATGATTAAAGAGATCATTGAAAAAGGTTTTGCTTATGAAGTGAATGGGTCTGTTTATTTTGATGTTTTAGAATACAATAAGAAAGAAAATTACGGTATTCTTTCAGGAAGAAAAGTTGAAGATTTATTAAATAATACAAGAAATTTAGACGGACAATCAGATAAGAAAAATCCCCAAGATTTTGCATTATGGAAACGGGCAGATGAGCGTCATATCATGCGTTGGCCTTCTCCTTGGAGCGACGGTTTTCCGGGTTGGCATTTAGAATGTTCCGTAATGAGCACAAAATATTTAGGTGAAAGTTTTGATATACATGGAGGAGGAATGGATTTAAAATTCCCTCATCACGAATGTGAAATTGCACAATCTAAAATATGCAGCGGTGTAACTCCTGTAAATTATTGGATGCACACAAATATGCTTTCTTTAAATGGTCAACGAATGGCAAAATCCTCAGGAAATTTTATTTTACCTAATGAAATTCTAACAGGTGAAAATAGCTTGTTACCAAAAGCATTTTCGGCAAGTGTTGTTCGTTTTTTTAATATGCAAGCCAATTATAGAAGTATTTTAGACTTTTCTGGTGAAGCATTAGAAGCATCTGAAAAAGGCCATTCTAAGTTGATGGAGGCTCTAAGTTTTTTAGACAAGATAGTATCAAGTGAAATATCTACCTTTGATGTACAAAAATGGAAAAAAGACTGTTATTCTGCAATGAATGATGATTTTAATACACCAATCTTAATTTCACATTTATTCGAAGCTGTTAAAACGATTAATTTACTAAAAGAGCAGAAAGCGAGTTTAACAGTAAGTGATTTAAAAGAACTTAAAACCACTTTAGAAGCTTTCGTATTTGATGTTTTAGGATTGATAAATGAAAATTCTCAAGATAATTCAGGAAAAATAAACGGAGTGGTTGAGTTGTTGATAAAATTAAGGAAAGAGGCCAGAGAAAATAAAAATTGGGCATTGTCGGATCAAATTAGGGATGAGTTAATTGCATTGGGCATTCAATTAAAAGACGGAAAAGAAGGCACAACTTATTTAATAAATTAGATTGAAAAAAATACTATCATTTCCATTTATAGTGTTAGTGCGTTTTTATCAAACCGCAATTTCACCATATACTCCATCAACGTGCCGTTACAGTCCAACGTGTTCAAATTACACAATAGAGGCATTGCAAAAATATGGTTTTTTTGCCGGAGGATGGTTGGCGTTAAAAAGAATATTTAGTTGTCATCCTTGGGGTGGAAATGGTTATGATCCAGTACCGGAGAAGAAAAAAAAATAATTATTACCTCGAACATTATTTAAATCAATACATATTTTTGATTTAAATGGGAAATACAGTTTTTCGAGAGGTTTTTTAGAGTTACATTTTAATAATTAGGTCTAGACCGCGGTCGGCCAAATAGATAAATAAGATAAATGAGTTTTTTAGCAATAGAATGGAACCCTTCAATAGGAATAGATTTAGGATTTTTTGTAATTCGATGGTATAGCCTAATGTTTGTTGCAGCATTCTTATTAGGGTTAAGGTTGATGAAAAAAATTTATATAGAAGATAAAATCCCAGAAGAGAAATTAGATATATTATTTATGTATGTTTTTATTTCGATGTTAGTTGGTATGCGTTTAGGAGATGTATTTTTCTATAGTTGGTCCTATTATCAAAATCATTTATTAGAAATATTTTTACCAATAAAAGAAAGTGTAAATGATTCTTTATTTGGTTTAATTGATGGTTGGAAGTTTACAGGTTTTACGGGTTTTGCAAGTCATGG
>JAQXAP010000052.1 GCA_029252865.1 Polaribacter sp. | reverse complement strand
ATGGTGCGCGCCGTTGACACAAAAAATGTAGATGTAAAATTAATTTCTTCTAAGGGAAGTGTGCTAGATAGTGCTGAGGCAATTGATAATGAGATTGGTGTAGATTTAATTATTGTAGGGGCTAAAAGTAATTCTATTAAAGATGGTGTTTTTTTAGGAACGACAGCTGGTAGTTTAGTTAAAAGATCAAACTTACCTGTTTTAACCATTCCTGAAGATTATGTTTACAAACCTGTAAAATCAATTTTATTAGCCTTTAAATCTGGTATTATTAAATGCAAAACAGCCCTAAATCCTTTGGCAATCATCGCTGATAAATTTAATCCAACAATAAATTCTTTGCTTGTTAAAACTGTTGGCCATAAAGATGAAGATTTGGTTTTAGATAAAGAATTAATAGCTTTACAAACGAACCTTACTGTCACTGAAAATGCAACTACTTTTCAGGGGGTTTTAGAGCATTTTAAAACACACAACCCAGATATCTTATGTGTTTTTAGACGTAAACGAGGGTTCTTTAAAAAATTATGGGAAAAGAATACAGTGCTTAAAAAAGAGTTTCATACTTCTAGACCCTTGTTAATTTTAAAAGGAAAATAAATTAATATTTTAAATCTGCAGGTTCTATAAAATCTACATCAAGCGTATATATTTCCTTGATGTAGGTTTTTATTTCATTCATAAATTCTTCTAATTTTTCTTCTGTAATTTCTACATCTGGTTTCCTATAATTTGATGAAAAATTGACAGGCAAAAACCCACTATTTAGGTTTTTAAAAGAATAAATTCCGGCTTCTAAAGGCCGATCAAATGTATACTTTTTACTTTTTGTATAACAATACCCATACAGTAAAACTTGAATGGCCTTGTGCTGTTCTTTCTCTCTTAATTTTTCGAAATCTGGTACTTTTAATTCACCAGCACTTACCATTCCTGTTTTATAATCGATAATTCGTAAAACACCATTTAATTCGTCTACTCTATCTACCTGACCATGAATTTTTACTGGAAAATCAATTCCATCAATTTCTATTTCAGTAGCTAAATTTTCTTCGGTTGCAATTATTTTTAATTGATTCTTTTTATCTTGTAACAACTCTTTTTCTTGGGCTAAAAAATTATTGACAAATCTATTGGCAACTTCAAAAATTAAACGATTTCTTCCTGTTGAAATATCTCCATTTTTGAATTCTTCTTTAAAATATGTTTCCACTAAATCTTTAGATTTCTCCTTCATTGCATCTATATCTTTTACCAACAAAAACTTGCCAACAAAAGGTTTATATAGTTCTTCTAAAGTATTGTGAACAACAGTACCCAAAGTATTGTAAGCAACGGTTTCTTCTACATCATCAAACTCTTTTAACTTTAGTATTTTTTGTTTGTAAAATGAAATAGGGTTGTGCAAATAATTGGTTAAAGTAGAAGGTGAAATTCCGTTTTTAGCTATTTCTTTAAGACGTTCTAAAACAGCTTCATTTTTTTGAACTTCTTTTAATACTTTGTTTTGAGCTTCTACTTTCGGTGAAATAACTTTCTGAACAATATCTGTTCGCATCATTTCTAATTGCGTTACAAACCTACTTTTTTCTCCGCTTCCAAAAACGTCGTGTTCTGTATTGTAAATGATAAAAACGTTTTTTGCTCTTTGCATTAACCTAAAGAAGTGATACGAAAAAATAGCATCTTTTTCTCGATACGTTGGTAAACCAAATTCAACCTTAACATCAAAAGGAATAAAAGAATTTTGTTGGCTACTTGCTGGCAAAACTCCTTCATTGGTAGAAACTAAAATAATGTTTTCGAAATCTAAAACGCGCGTTTCTAGCATACCCATTAATTGCAAACCCCTTAATGGTTCTCCCTGAAAGGATAAACTTTCCGAAGAAATTAATTGTCTAAAAAAGAGTGCTAATGTTTTTAAATCCGGAAAATATTTAAACTCATTCTGTAACGTTTTTAACTGTGTAAAGGTGGTATAAAAACGAAATAAATATTCTTTCTCTAAATCAATTACATCTTCTTTTAAAAAATTAATTAGGCGTATAATTCTTTCTATAAATTCATCTATAGAGCTGTAAGCGTTAAATATTGAAACAATGACTTCTTTTAACTCAGAGCTTGTGTTTTCTAATAATTTATTGATGTTATTTTGTTTGATAAACGTTTGATTCTGTTTTGCTATATCGTCTGAAAAAGCATCTATTTCTGGTATTAATTTATAAATAGATTGGTGTTTTAAAAACCGAATTACATCTTTGTAATAAAACTCGTTAATCGTTGTTTTATTTAACTTGTCTTGAGAAATAAATAACTGAAATATTGAAAACAACAAATTGGTCGTTGGCACATCTTTTAAAGGATACCCCATTGTAATGTTAATGGCATTGATGTTTTTGGGCAACGAATTTAACGTTATTGGCAACAAGGTTTCATCTGCCAAAACCAAAGCAGTATTCTTAAAGTCAGTAATTTTTTCTAAAATTTCTCCTGCATACTTTATTTGCGTTGTGTTTTTAGATGCTCCAATTACTTCGATATGTTTCGGTTGAGAAAACGTATCTCCCAACGTTTTTACCTCGTTTTTCTCATAATATCGCCACTCTTTTTTATATCTTCTAATAAACCTTCCTGCTTGATGATTCGAATTGAAAAATGCAGTATCAATATCCCAATAAATATCCGAGTTTTCATTCTCTAAAACCTTCTGAAATAAAAACTCTTCGGCAGTATTTAATGCATTAAAACCAATAAAAAAGAACTTTTTTGATGTATTATTATCTAAAAAAGAGTCAATTTTTTTGCAGGATTCTCTATACATTAAACCTTGATACCCAATCTTTTTTTCTTTTAAAAATGCATAAAAAGCGTTGTAATATGTATTCAGTTTTTCTAGAAATGAATAATGATCTTCCATTAACTCTGTTTCTTTAAAATCGCCCTCTACAGACCATTTTTTTAAACGTTGAATATCTCTTAAATAGATGAAAATGTCCTTCGTATTTATTAAATGTTGATCTAATTCATTAAAGTCTTGAATTACGGTGAATGCCCAAGATGCAAAAATATCAAAAGAAACGGGTTGCTTCTCTAAACCCTTGTAAATGGTATAAAAATGAAATAATAATTGAATACTATCTGCTTTTTCTATTCCAGAAACTCGATTTATAAACTGTTCTATATTTATAACTTCTGGTAAAAATCCAACCGCAATTTTATCTTTAAAAGATTGTTTTACAAACACTTTTGCTCTTTGTGATGGTAATATAAATACAACATCTTCAAAAGATTTTGTGGATTTTAAAATATGATCTAAAGTATCAGAAATAAAAGATTGCATCAATTTTTTTTTGGATGAGTTGGAATTTCTAAATTACAAAAACTTACATTTATACCTCTTTTAATCATTAAATTATTTTTTAATGCAAAATGAATTGAATGTTGTTGGTATTCAGGCTGATTTAGTTTGGGAAAACCCAACTGAAAATCTTACTTTTTTTGAAGAGAAAATAAATATACTCCCAAAAAATACAGATCTCGTTGTATTACCAGAAATGTTTACAACTGGTTTTACAATGAATCCTGAAAAGATTGCAGAAAAAATGGATGGAAATGCCGTTTCTTGGATGCAAAAAATGGCTTCAGAAAATAAAATTGCGCTATGCGGAAGTTTGGTTATAGAAGAAAATAACAATTATTACAATCGAATGGTTTTTGTACATCCTTCTGAAGAAATAGAAACCTATGATAAAAGACATTCTTTCACTTTAGCCGGAGAGGATAAGGTATACACTTCTGGAACAGAAAAGTTAATTGTAACTTACAAAGGATGGAAAATTTGCCCGTTAGTGTGCTATGATTTACGTTTTCCTGTTTGGACAAGAAATACTGATAATTACGATCTTTTAATTTTTATGGCAAATTGGCCCATAAAAAGAATAAAAGC
>JAQXAP010000050.1 GCA_029252865.1 Polaribacter sp. | reverse complement strand
CTTCTTTTACACCACCTATCTCTAAATCATCCAATTTTATTTCACCAATTCTAATACGAATTAAACGTAATGTTGGAAAACCAACAGCAGCAGTCATTTTACGAACTTGTCTAAATTTACCCTCTTTAATAACGATTGAAACCCAACTAGTAGGTCCGTGTCTTTCATCTCTAATTTTCTGACTTCTTAGTGGAAATTTTGGGTCATTTATTAAAAAAGCTCTACCAGGTTTTGTCTTATATTTTTTTCCGTTAAAACCAATTTCTACACCATTTTTTAATTGTTCAATTTCTTTTTGAGTAATAATTCCATCAACCTGAACATAATATTCTTTCTCGTATTTATGAGATCTAATTTCTGCAGAAACTTTTCCATCTGTTGTTAATAAAAGTAATCCTTCAGAGGGCACATCTAAACGCCCTATTGCCATTGTTCCTTTTGGAAAATTATATAAATCACCCAGTAGTTTTTTTTTCCGCTTTGCGGGATTTATAAACTGAGAAATCATTCCCCATGGTTTGTTTATTATAAAATGTTGGTGTTTTTTTGTCAAACTAAAGTATTTTTACTGCTACAGAAAAAATATTTTTACCATCAGATAAACTCATATTTTCTTCAGAGAATTTTTGGTCTGTATAAGAAGTATATTGCGTTATTGGTTCTATACAAAGCATGTTGTCAACTTCTGTCCACAGCATAAAATTATTAAAACCTTTAGTAGTAATTTCTAAATTTTTCTTATGAATATTTTTTAATATAATTTTATCAGAACTTAAAACAGGAAAAGCATTAGAACCTGCTTTGTAAACATCGGTTAAGGTCATTTCTGTACCATTAGATTCTAGAGTTTCTTCACCAGAATCAGATAATAAAAAGGCAGGATGGTAGCCCAACATAAAGGGCATTCCTTTTTCTGATTCGATGATAAATTCGACGTTTAACGAGTTCTCTAGTAAGGTAATTTTTTTTTGAAAAGTGAAATCAAACGGCCAAAATAGTTTTCCTTCTGATGATTTATTAGGAAACTTACTATTTGCTATTTGAGTATTTCTTTTATACTTTTTGATGAATTTTGCACTGTTTTTATCACAAGAATCTAGAGAGTATTCTAACTCACGTAATAATCCATGTTGGTCTAGAATTCCATCACCATTTTTGGTGTGAACTATAAAATTATTTTTAGAAGTTGGCCCTATAACAGGAAACATTTCATCATCAGAATTACGCCAACCTCTATTTCCTTTTTGATGAATATATTCATGATTATTATGTTGAAAACTAATTAATTCTCCTTTTTCAATTATAACCTTACAGTCTTTATTTTTTAATATTTCTATAGAACTCATTCATCTTTTGCTTTGTGTAAAAATAGTATAAATTAGGATGTTTTTGTTAGTAAATTATTCTTAGTTTTTTGTAACTTGTCATCTTATTAAAAATAAAAACAGCAAGATTAATGGCGACAGATAAAGAAAAAACAGCTAAACTTAAAGCACTACAACTTACACTAGATAAATTAGATAAGACTTACGGTAAAGGAGCTGTAATGAAACTTGGTGATGTAGTTACTGAAGATATTGATGCAATTTCATCTGGTTCTTTAGGATTAGATTTAGCGTTAGGCGTTGGTGGTTATCCAAGGGGAAGAGTTGTAGAAATTTATGGGCCAGAGTCTTCTGGTAAAACAACTTTAACATTGCATGCAATTGCAGAAACTCAAAAAGCTGGAGGAATTGCGGCTTTTATTGACGCTGAACACGCATTTGACAAATTTTACGCAGAAAATTTAGGAGTTGATATTGATAACTTAATAATTTCTCAACCAGATCATGGTGAGCAAGCATTAGAAATTGCAGAAAACTTAATACGTTCTGGAGCAATAGATATTGTTGTAATTGATTCTGTTGCTGCTTTAACCCCAAAGTCAGAAATTGAGGGAGAAATGGGAGATTCTAAAATGGGTCTCCATGCCCGCTTAATGTCTCAGGCGTTGCGTAAACTAACAGGTACAATTTCTAAAACAAAATGTACAGTTATTTTTATTAACCAATTAAGAGAGAAAATTGGTGTTATGTTTGGTAACCCAGAGACAACAACAGGAGGTAATGCATTAAAATTTTATGCTTCTGTACGTTTAGATATTAGACGAAGAACACAAATTAAAGACGGTGACAGAGTTATTGGAAACAGCACTAAAGTTAAAATTGTAAAAAACAAAGTAGCACCACCTTTTCAAATTGCAGAATTTGATATTATGTATGGGCAAGGAATTTCTAAAGTTGGAGAGATTTTAGATATTGGTGTAGAATTAGGTATTGTAAAGAAAGCTGGGTCATGGTTTAGTTATGGTGAAACCAAACTTGGACAAGGAAGAGATGCTGTTAAAGGTTTAATTAAAGACAATCCAGAATTAGCAGAAGAGTTAGAAGAAAAAATAAAAGCTGCTATTGATAACCAAGAATAAGTTTTAAAAGTTTTAATTATTATTAAAAATCGGCTTTAGATAAAATCAATCTACAGTCGATTTTTTATTTTAGTGCAATATGCTTTATTTAACAGAACATTTATCCTTAAAAGAAATAAATAGAGAGAATTACAGCCAATTGTATTTTTTAATGCGCACTATTTATCCATTGGCATACAGCCATTTTTGGACTGATAAGGGAGATTGGTACGTGAATACTCAGTATTCTGAAGAAAATATTTTAAGAGAGTTATCTGAGGAAAAATCCGAGTATTATTACGTTGTTTTTAATGATGAAATTATTGGTAATTTTAGAATTATTTGGGATGAAAAATTAGAAGGTTTATCTGAGGGAAAACAAGTTAAATTACATAGAATTTATTTGCATCAGAAAATACAAGGAAAAGGAATTGGGAAAAATATTGTTTCTTGGCTGGAAAATAAAGCTAAAGAAAAAGGTTACAAAATTATCTGGTTAGATGCAATGAATGAGCAACCTCAGGCGCTTTCATTTTATAAAAATTTGGGGTTTAAGTATCATTCTTATATTTTCTTAGAGTATGATTTATTACATCAACATGTAAGGAAAATGATTCAAGTTTATAAGATCCTTTGATAGAAAGAGGTTTCACATTCTGTAAGATTAAAAATAATACAAGACTAATAACTTTAAATAAAGCTGTAACCGCAATTCCTATTTTAATAAACTTTACCAATATTTTTTTTAGTTTCATATTCATTTTTATTTAATAGGTAAGATGTTAATAACTATACTCCTGTGCTTCCAAAACCTCCAGAACCTCTCTCTGTTTCACTCAAAACATCAACTTCTTGCCAATTTACACGTTCGTGTTTTGCAATAATTAATTGTGCAATTCTTTCCCCATCATTAATTATAAATTCCTCATTAGATAAATTAACTAAAATTACCCCAATTTCACCTCTATAATCTGCATCTACAGTTCCCGGAGAATTTAAAACAGTAATTCCTTTTTTAGCCGCTAAACCACTTCGAGGTCTAACTTGTGCCTCATAACCAATTGGCAGTGAAATAAATAAGCCTGTTTTTACAATTGCTCTCTCTAATGGTTTTAAAGTAATGGTTTCCTTAATATTTGCTCTTAAATCCATTCCTGCCGCTCCTTCAGTTTCATAGTTAGGAGTGGCGTGTTTCGATTTGTTAAGTATTTGTACGTTCATGAATAGTTAGATTGGTTTTTATACAATTTTATGAAATTTTTTATCTCTTCAAAATTATAAGAATATTTTTTAAATCTATTTATTTTTCAATAAATTATGCCACAACTAAATATCAAAATGAAATAAATTTTATCAAAACCAGATTTTGTAACTTCCCGGGTATAATAATTCAAAAAAGCATTCATTAATAGATACGAATTTTAGTATTTTTGGGGACTTAAAAATAAATAATAATGAGCAAGCAGAAAAAAATAGCAGTATTTGGTGGTGGAAGTTGGGCAACTGCTATTGTAAAAATGTTAAGTGAAAATTTAGAAACAATTGGTTGGTACATGAGAAATGAGCAAGCAATTGATCATATAAAGGAAAATGATCATAATCCAAATTATTTGCGTGCTGCAGATATTTTTGCAAGTCAATTAGATTTGTCATCTGATATAAATTATATCGCCGAAAATTATGATGTACTTATTTTTGTCATTCCATCTGCTTTTTTAACAAGTGAATTGAAAAAATTAGAAACGTCTTTAGATCATAAAATTATTGTTTCAGCAATTAAAGGTATTGTACCAGAAACAGGTTTAATTATTGGAGAACATTTTAATAAAGAATACAATATTCCACTTGAAAATATAGCTGTAATTACAGGACCATGCCATGCAGAAGAAGTCGCAATGGAGCGTTTATCATACTTAACAGTTGCTTGTCAAGACGAAGAAAAAGCACGTTTTATCGGAAATTCGTTAGAAAGTTGGTATATAAAAACTAAACTTTCTGATGATATTATTGGCACTGAATATGCTGCGATGTTAAAGAATATTTATGCTGTTGCTGCTGGTATAGCACATGGTTTAGGGTATGGAGATAACTTTCAAGCAGTACTAATGAGTAATGCAATTAGAGAAATGAAACGTTTTATTAAAAAGACTCATAAGATGAAACGAAATATTAATAATTCTGCCTATTTAGGCGATTTGTTAGTTACTGGTTACTCCTTATTTAGTAGAAATAGACAATTTGGAAACATGGTTGGTAAAGGATATACCGTTAAATCTGCACAAATGGAAATGAGCATGATTGCAGAAGGATATTACGCTACTAAAAGTGCATTTAAAATAAAAGAAGAAAATGGAGCTTCCACACCAATTATAGAAACTGTTTACAATATTTTATATGATAGTAAAAGTGCTAAAAAAGAATTTAAAAAATTGACAGATAAATTAGATTAATTGTTATATTTTAGGTAATATAATTAATTTTTAAACATTTAAGATGAAAACAATACAAGAAGTTGTAGAAAGCACGATTAGAAAAACACCTTTTATTGAAGAAGCTTTAAATGAAAAGTTGATAAATGTGTCTTCTTTAGCTAGAATTATTTTACCTGATGTTTCTGCCGCTCTAAAGAAAGAAGTAAAAGTTGGTGCTGTTATGATGGCAATCAACAGGCTTTCTCCAGCAAGCGAATTACGTATTAGAAAAAATATTAAAAAACTAGCTTTAGATTTAGGTGATGTTATTGTACGATCTGACTTATGTGATTTTACCTTTAAAAATACACCTTCTTTATTAAAAGAAATTGCAAAAATTCTAACTAAATCTGCTGATAATTCTGATTACTTTTTAACGGTCTCTCAAGGTATTTTTGAAACGAATATTGTTACAAGTAAAAACCTACAACCTTTTGTGAAAGAAATTTTTGAGCATGAAACGTTAACTCATAGCATGTTAGATTTAGCCTCTATTACTATAAAGTTACCCAAAGATAACCTAGAGCAATCAGGGGTTTATTACTTTATTTTAAAACAATTAGCTTGGGCGGATATTCCTTTACAAGAAATTATCTCTACTACAAACGAAATGACTATTGTTGTAAAAGAAGAAGATATCAACCAAACATTTTCTATTTTAATGGATATGAAATTAAGCTAATTAAATGGCAAAAAATGATCCTTATGCGGCTTTAAGAATTAAGCAATTTAATCTCTTTTTGTTTGTTCGGTTTTTACTAGTTTTTGGTTGGTCTATGCAATTTATTGTTATTGAATGGCAGGTATATTCTATTACAAAAGATCCTCTGTCTCTAGGAATAATTGGGCTGATGGAAATAATTCCGGCATTTTCTATGGCTTTATTTGCTGGTCATATCGTAGATCAAAATGAAAAAAGAAACTTATTAGCAATTTGTACAGCTGCTTTCTCATTAATTAGTTTAGGCTTATTTTTATTAACATCAGAGACCATTATTGACAGTTGGTCCACAAATGCGGTATTATATTCTATTTATGTATTGGTTTTTTTTGGTGGATTTTTACGTTCATTTTTTGGACCTACAATTTTTTCTTTGGTTGCATTATTAGTTCCTAAAAAAATATATCATAACGCTGCTACCTGGAGCACAAGCACTTGGAAAACAGCATCCGTTTCCGGAGCTTTATCTGGTGGTTTTTTTATTAGTTGGATTGGAGTTGATAAAACTCTAAGCTTAGTCTTTATTCTAGTAATGTTATCACTTATAGTTCTTTTTCAGATAAAAAAACAACCAATTTTAAATACTAAAATTGACGAACCTATGAAAGAGAGCTTAAAAGCAGGAGTAAAGTTTGTTTTTCAGAATAAAGCAATTTTAGGGGTTTTAAGTCTAGATATGATTGCGGTTTTATTCGGAGGAACTGTTGCTATATTATCTGTTTTTGCACAAGACGTTTTAAATGTTGGTCCGGAGGGTTTTGGTATTTTAAATGCGTCTATTTCAATGGGAAGTATATTAACAATGTTGATAACAACGTACATTCCTATTAATAAAAATACAGGTAAGAAAATGTTAATTTCTGTTTTTATTTTTGGACTTAGTATTATTGCTTTTGGATTGTCTTCGATTTTTTGGTTAAGTATTTTAGCATTGTTTATAAGTGGGGCTGCAGATGGAATATCGATGGTTATTCGTCAAACAATTTTACAATTAAAAACTCCTGATGATATGAGGGGAAGAGTCTCTTCTGTAAATTCTATGTTTGTTGGTTCTTCCAATGAACTAGGTGCTTTTGAGAGTGGTTTAGCTGCTAAACTATTAGGACCAGTAGTTGCAGTGGTTGTTGGAGGAACTATGACATTAATTACCGTTGTTGCAACAGGAGTTTTCAACCCAACTTTAAGAAATTTAGATTTAACAACTGAGATTGAAACCAACGAGAAAGAGGAATAATATTTTTAATACTATTATTTTTTATTACTTGTGGTAATCAACTTATACCTTAAAAATATTTTATAAATGACTACCTTAAACTAACTTAAAACTTTTATTTATGGAATATGGATTTCTTTCAGTGATACCGCCAATTGTTGCCATTATCTTAGCATTAAAAACAAAGCAAGTTTACATTGCCTTGTTATTTGGAATTTGGTTTTCTTGGTTGATTATCAAAGGTTGGAATCCGTTAGATGGAACCTTAGCAATGATTGAAGGATTGGTTAATGTGTTTCAATCGAAAGGAAATACGAGAACCATAATGTTCAGTGCATTGGTAGGTTCGTTGTTAATTTTTATTCAATACTCTAGAGGTGTAGAGGGTTTTATCAATATAATTAATAAAAAACTAGCAAAATTAGAAGATAAAAAAACAGGTTATAGTAGAGTAATTGTTCAGCTTTTGGCAACTTTTACAGGTTTATTATTATTTGTTGAAACAAGTATTAGTTCATTAACCGTGGGTGCGTTATATCGTCCTATTTTCGATAAATTTAGAATACCGAGAGAAAAATTAGCTTACATAGCAGATTCGAGTTCTGCACCTTCATCTATTTTAATTCCTTTTAATGCTTGGGGAGCTTTTATAATGGGACTTTTATTAACGCAAGGAATTGACAAACCTTTTTCTGTGATGATCAGTTCTATTAAGTACAACTTTTATCCTTTGTTAGCAATTACAATTGTGTTCATTGTAATTTTTATAAAAAAGGACATTGGTTCTATGAAAAATGCTGAAAAAAGAACCAAAGAAACAGGTGAATTGATGAATAAAGGTTCAAAACCAATGGTTTCTGACGAAATTACTTCATTTCCGCCTAAAAAAGGCATACAAGCTAAAGCGTATAATATGATTGTACCGCTTTTAACAATGGTTTTTATGATGCCAATTAATTTAATTTATACAGGTTGGAGTTCCGTTGAAAACACTACATCTTTTTTTAATCACGCTTCAGAGGCAATCGGTAAAGGTTCTGGTTCATCATCCGTTTTATACGCCGTAATTACCGCACTTTTGGTTGCTATGGTTATGTATTTCATTCAGGGAATTATGAAACCAAAAGAAGCTGTAAATTTAACCTTAAAAGGAATTAGTGAGTTAATGCCATTGGCTTTGTTAATGTTGTTAGCATTTGCTATTGGTGACGCTTGTAAAGAGTTAGAAACCGGTATTTATGTAGCGAATGCAACAAAAGAATGGTTGTCGCCGGAGTTATTACCAGCAGTTGTTTTTATAATTAGTTCTTTTATTGCATTTTCTACTGGAACCTCTTGGGGAACATTTGCGATAATGTTGGCAATTTCTGTACCAATGGCAAATATTCATGGAGCAGATTTAACAATTGTTGTTGCTGCAACTTTAGGTGGAGGAATTTTTGGAGATCATTGTTCACCAATTTCAGATACTTCCATAATATCTTCTATGGCTTCAGCAAGTGATCATATAGATCATGTAAAAACACAATTGCCTTATGCTTTAATTGGTGGTGTAATATCAGTATTTTTATATTTGATCATTGGGTTTTTAGGTTAAAGTGAATCTAAATTTTTTAAGAATTTAGAGTGCTACTGCAAGGTTACGCTTTTAGTACACAAGTTTTATTCACTCTTAATAAAAGAGCTCAAATAAATGCTTCATTCTTTTCAATTTTATAAAACAAAAAAACACTCTATTATTGGGAGTGTTTTTTGCTAAAATATTTTGAAAACTAAAAAGTATACAGGACAATTACTTCGCTAAAATCCCTCGTTTTTTAATTTCTTTAATCATACGTAAAGCACCTTCTTTAACGGTATTTTCTTTAAAAATAAACGTTTTTTCATACAATGTATTTCCTTCGAAAAAAGTAACCTGAAAACGATTGTTTAATTTAAATAATTCAGGTTGAATAAATTCAATCTTAGCAAAAGAATTAGCAGGCAGTTTATCTAATTTTTTACGAATTAAAGAGGTTGTTTTTGTCTCAGAAAAACCTTGAGAAACAATCACCATCATTTCTAAATCAACATTTTTATTGTTTATAATGTATACATTCCAATCATCTGTTTTGTACAAATTATTAAACTCATAAACAACAGCCATTTCCACATCTATAACTTCCGGTATTTGTATGTCTTTTCTCATTTATGAAGAACTTGTTTCAGTATATTTTTACCAAAGTTTATAGAAATCGTCTTTAGAAATAACATCTCCATCACATTCATCAATAGTTAATGTTCCATCACATAAACTACCAAATTCATCTTCTAGTTTGTCTTCATTATATTTGGTAAGTTTTCCGTTTTTATAAACAGTAATTTGTTTTAAAACTTTATCTGTGTCATTGGTTTCAAAATACCAAGTTGAGGTTCCCCAATCTGCATATTCGTCATCTCTATTTTCGTCCCAAAATTGTGAAAAATAGTTCATTAAATGACAGATTTAAATTGTTCTAAAAAACGTTTGTCATTTTCATAAAACATTCTAATATCGGGTATTTGGTATAATAACATCGCAATACGCTCTATTCCCATACCAAAAGCATATCCAGAGTATTTTACAGGGTCAATATTCGCATTTTTTAGTACATTAGGATCTACCATTCCACAACCCATAATTTCTAACCAACCAGTGCCTTTTGTAATTCTATAATCTGTTTCGGTTTCCAATCCCCAATAAATATCAACTTCAGCACTTGGTTCAGTAAATGGGAAATAAGAAGGTCTTAATCGTATTTTAGATTTTCCAAACATCTCTTTTGTAAAGTATAAAAGTGTTTGTTTTAAATCTGCAAAAGAAACATCTGTATCTATATACAAACCCTCTACTTGATGAAAAATACAGTGAGCTCTTGCAGAAATATCCTCATTTCTGAAAACTCTTCCTGGAGAAATCGTTCTTATTGGGGGCTGATTTTCTTCCATGTAACGGACTTGTACAGAGGAAGTATGTGTTCTTAGCAAAATATCTGGGTCTTGCTCGATAAAAAATGTATCCTGCATATCTCTAGCCGGATGATGTGATGGTAAGTTTAAAGCAGTAAAATTATGCCAATCATCTTCAATCTCTGGACCTTCGGAAACCGTGAATCCAACTTTATTAAAAACTTCAATAATTTGGTTTTTAACCAATGAAATTGGATGACGAGAACCCAAGTTAATAGGTTCTGATGGGCGCGTTAAATCTCCATAAAAAGATTTTTGACTTTGAGCACCTTCTAGGGAGTCGTTTAACTCAGTTACTTTTTCCTCAGCCGCATTTCTTAAACTATTTAAAGCTTGTCCTAAATCCTTTTTAAGTTGGGCATCTACGTTTTTAAATTCAGCAAAAAGTTCTTTCAATAATCCTTTGCTTCCTAGGTATTTAATTCTAAATGTTTCAACTTCTTCTTTTGTAGATGCATTAAATGACTTTACATCACCAATCAGTTCTTTTACTTTATCTAACATTTTTAACGGATAATTAGGCTGCAAATCTACTATTTTTTAAAGAGTTTCATATTGTATTTGTGAATAAAACATCCTCTAAGAATTAAATTGATTAAAAAAATGAATTTCAATTAATATTTTACAAGATTTTTAATTTTATGATATTGAAAATTTAATATCTTTACATCGTTTAATTTTTATTAATATCATAAAAAAACATGGATAAAAGTATTAAATTTAAAATTAATGAGTTCATGGACTTGGTGAAACAAAGAAATAGCCATGAGCCAGAATTCTTACAAGCTGTGCATGAAGTTGCTGAAACTGTAATTCCTTATATTATTAAGAATGACATTTACTTCGGTAAAAACATCCTTTTAAGAATGGTAGAGCCAGAAAGGCAAATTTCCTTCAGAGTTTCTTGGGTGGACGACAATGGAGTTATTCAAGTAAACAGGGGCTATAGAGTTCAAATGAACTCTGCAATCGGTCCTTACAAAGGTGGTTTGCGATTTCATCCTTCAGTAAATGCTAGTATTTTAAAGTTTTTAGCTTTCGAGCAAGTCTTTAAAAACTCTTTAACAACTTTACCAATGGGTGGAGGGAAAGGTGGTTCTGACTTCGATCCGAAAGGAAAATCAGACAACGAGGTTATGCGTTTCTGTCATGCATTTATGAGTGAGTTATGTAAACATATTGGACATAATACAGATGTTCCGGCAGGTGATATTGGTGTTGGTGGTAGAGAAATTGGATATATGTTTGGTATGTATAAAAAATTACAGAATACTTTTACCGGAGTTTTAACAGGTAAAGGAGCGACTTGGGGAGGTTCTCTAATTAGACCAGAAGCTACTGGTTATGGCGATGTGTATTTTGCAGAAAATATGTTAAACAGAAATAATGATTCTATTAAAGGAAAAACAATAGTGGTCTCTGGATCTGGTAATGTCGCACAGTATGCTACACAAAAAGCAACTCAGTTAGGCGGAAAAGTTGTCACACTATCTGATTCATCAGGATACATTTATGATGCAGATGGTATTAATGAAGAAAAGTTAGTGCATATTATGCATTTAAAAAATGTAAAAAGAGTAAGAATTAGCGAATATATAAATACGTACCCTAGTGCTACATTTCACGAAGGAGAGAGGCCATGGTCTGTAAAATGTGATATTGCTTTACCATGTGCAACTCAAAACGAGATAAATGGAGATGAGGCTAAATTATTAGTTAAAAATGGATGTATTTGCGTTGCAGAGGGTGCAAATATGCCCTCAACTCCTGAAGCAATTCATGAGTTTCAAAAAGCAAATATTTTATTTGCTCCAGGGAAAGCATCAAATGCTGGAGGTGTTGCAACTTCTGGTTTAGAAATGAGTCAAAACTCTTTACGTTTAAGTTGGACAAGAGAAGAGGTTGACGAAAAATTAAAAACAATCATGAAAGACATACATGCTTCTTGTGTAAAATATGGAATAAAAGAAGATGGTTCTGTAGATTATATTACGGGTGCAAATATTGCTGGTTTTGTAAAAGTAGCAGACGCCATGTTAGCGCAGGGAGTTGTTTAAAAAAATATTTCAAGATTCAATTATTCAACGCATCAATTTAATTGGTGCGTTTTTTTGTATAGTTTATAAAAAAGTTAATTATATTTTAGCAATTAGTCTTTCTTTTCTTTGTGCTAAATATTTATATAATTTTATTAGATGTTATTTATTTCTCCTTTTTTCTTTGGATTTTTTTTCTCCTTTGCAGGCTCTATTACCCCAAGTATGTTAAATATGACAGCTTTAAAAATTAGGATAGAAAAAGGTAAAAGCGCAGTTAATCGTTATGCTTTTGGGGTTTCTCTAATTGTAATTCCACAAGTTTATATTGCTATTCTTTTAACTAAATACATTGCACAAAATCCTAAAATATTAGAAACGTTAGAAAAAGTAGGAATTCTAATATTTATCTTGTTGTCGTATTATTTTTTTATAGAATCTAAAAAAAGTAAAAAAGAGTTAGAAGTGGTCAAAGCTAAAAGCGAAAACTCTTTCTTAATGGGAATAACACTATCTAGTTTAAATGTTTTTGCAATTCCTTTTTTTTGCGGAATAGTAATAACCTTAGATGCTTTTAAATTGTTTAATTTCAATCTTGTTCCTATTATTTCTTTCACTTTTGGTTCAATTGTAGGTACATTTTACATCCTATTCTTATATGGAAAATTTGCTAAAATTATTCAGAGTAAAACAGGAAAATTAACAAAAGATATTAATATTATTTTAAGTATTTTGACCGCTTTGGCGGCTATTTTTACAGTAATAAAATTATTTATTTGAAAAACAATAACATGAAAACAATTAAAAACTCAGTTATTGAAGGAAAACATAAGAAACCAATTATTACAGATGTTTTTTATAAGGAAGACTTCCAGCCTAAAAAAGTTGTAATTTTTTGTCATGGTTATAAAGGCTTTAAAGATTGGGGCGCTTGGAACATAATGGCAACAACTTTTGCAAACAATGGTTTCTTTTTTATAAAATTTAATTTTTCCCATAATGGAGGAACTATAGAGCAACCGATAGATTTTCCTGATTTAGAAGCTTTTGGTCATAATAATTACTCCAAAGAATTAGATGATTTAGAAACAGTAATAGATTGGATTACTAATAATTCTGATTTTAAAAGTGAAATAAAAATTGATGATGTTTCTTTGATTGGGCACAGCAGAGGAGGTGGTGTTGTGCTTTTAAAAAGCAATGAAGATGCCCGAATTAAAAAGGTAATTACGCTTGCTGGAGTTTGTGATTTTGAGAAAAGAACAGCAACTATTAGCGATTTAGAACAGTGGAAAAATAATGGCGTAAAATACGTTTTAAACGGACGTACAAAGCAAAATATGCCTCATTATTATCAGTTTTATGAGGATTTTATTCAAAATAAAAAGCGATTTGATATTAAAAACGCTATTGAAAATTTAAATATTCCGATTTTAATAATTCATGGGAGTAACGATACTTCTGTATCTATAAAAGAAGCAGAAAACTTGCATCAATGGGGTGAAAAAAGTGAATTTAAAATCATAGAAAATGCAAATCATGTTTTTAATACTAGTCATCCCTGGAAGCACAAGTACCTATCAAAAGAATTAGAAGAGGTAGTGAATATTTGTATTGATTTTTTAAAATAAATATTCTTTTTAGTACAAGTACTAGTAAAAAAGATCGATTTATTACTTGTTTAAAAATGGTCTTTTTGAAATGAAAGGCAGTATCTTTTTTGTATTTTAGAAGCATGGAATTACACCCTCCTTTCAGAAAAATAATTCATGTAGATATGGATGCTTTTTATGCATCGGTAGCAGAATTAGATAATCCAGAATTACGAGGTAAGGCAATTGCAGTAGGAGGTGAGGGTAGAAGAGGTGTAATATCCGCAGCAAGTTACGAAGCACGTAAGTTTGGAGTAAAATCAGCAATGAGTGGAGCTTTGGCAAAACAAAAATGTCCTCATTTAATTTTTGTTAAAACAGATTATAAGCGGTATAAAGAAATATCTTTAAAGGTTAGAAATATCTTTTACGAATATACAGATTTGGTAGAACCACTGTCTCTAGATGAAGCTTATTTAGATGTTACTGAAAATAAAAAAGGAAACCCATCTGCAAATACAATTGCGAGAGAGATTAGACAGCGTATTTTTAATGAAACAGGTTTAATTGCATCCGCAGGTATTTCTATTAATAAATTTATAGCAAAAGTAGCTTCTGACATAAACAAACCAAATGGACAAAAAACAGTTCATCCAGATGAGGTCCTTCAATTTTTGGATGAATTGCCTGTGAATAAATTTTACGGTGTTGGTAAAGTAACCGCATCTAAAATGTACAACCTAGGTATTTTTGTTGGTAGCGATTTAAAGAAAAAAACAAGAGAAGAATTGGTGAAGCTCTTCGGAAAATCTGGAGATCATTATTACAATATTGTTCGAGGAATTCATAAAAGCCCGGTTAAACCGAATAGAGTTCGAAAATCTGTTGCAGCTGAACGCACTTTTTTAGAAAACATTTCTTCTGAAATTTTTATGATTGAAGAGTTAGAAAAAATTGCAGAAGAGTTAGAGAAAAGAATGATAACACTGGATACAAAAGGAAAAACAATTACCTTAAAAATTAAATATTCAGATTTTACACAACACACTAGAAGTAAAACCAAAAAGTATTTTATGCAGAACCTAAAAGAGTTCTTTCCCTTGGTAAAAGAACTATTATTTCAAGAAAAGTTATTAAATTCAGTTCGTTTGTTAGGATTGTCGTTTAGCAATTTGAATACAGTTAAGAAAGAGCCTTTTTGGGTGCAGTTAAAGATTGATTTTAACGACCAAAGTTTTTAATAGATATTTAAAAACTGTTTATTGATGAGAACAAGATTATAAAAAAGTAACGTGGAAAACTTTCCTTTTTTTGATTCACAAAAAAAAATCAGAATGAGTTCAAAAATAAAAGAAGCTCTTTTTAAAGAGTGCGAGGCTTTTGTAAATAAACGTTTGCAAACTGTTGAAGAGGTAATTTCATCTCATCAAAAAGCATTGCAATCAGAAACTAAAAGTTCTGCTGGAGATAAGCATGAAACAGGGCGAGCTATGTTGCAGTTAGAAATGGAAAAAGCAGGACAGCAAATTTTAGGAATAAACCAAATGAAATTGGTTTTATCAAAAATAGATATTTCTAATAGTACAGAGGTAGTTCATTTGGGAAGTGTTATTGAAACAAATTCTTCGAATTATTTTCTTTCGATTTCTGCGGGAAGAATAATCGTTGAGGATAAAATCTATTTTGCTATCTCCATATTGTCACCAATAGGTAAATTATTATTAGGAAAGAAAATTAATGACGAGTGCCTGTTTAGAGGTGAAAAAATTCAAATCAAAAAAATTAATTAAGAAAAAAATAATTTTTATAGTCACAAATAATTGATTTTATACGTGTTTATTTGACACTTATTTTTGCGAATAAAAATCGAGAAAAAATATGTATTTAAGTTGGTCAAAAGTTAGATTTAAAGATTTATTTATAACTATTCTAAATACCTATGAAAACGTTCTTAAATCTTTGTTTAAAAAACTCTTAAGCCGTATTTTTGTGCTACTTAATTTAACTTATCAAAACAATGAGCGGATTTTTCAAATCTTCAATTGGAAGGAAGGTGTCAATGGCACTTTCAGCATTTTTTTTAATGTTCTTCTTATTACAACATTTAGCAATTAATCTTTTATCAGTTTTTAGCCCAGATACTTTTAACGAAGTTTCTCATTTTATGGGAACTAATCCATTGGTGCAGTTTGCATTACAACCGGTTTTAATATTTGCGGTTGTTTTTCACTTTGTAATGGGCTTTATTTTAGAGTTAAAAAATAAAAAAGCACAAGGCACTCCGTACGCTAAAAATAATGGTGCAGCAAATTCTACTTGGTTTAGTAGAAATATGATTTATAGCGGAATGACAATTTTAGCTTTTATAGGTCTGCATTTTATAGATTTTTGGTTTCCAGAAATTAACACAAAATTCATTCAAGGTGATTGGTCTGGTGTTATAGAAGGTGTTGACGGGTATCGTTACCACGAAGAATTAGTTCATAAATTTTCAAACCCAATTAGAGTTGCAGCGTATGCTGTTGCGTTTGTATTCTTAGGTTTGCATTTAGCACATGGTTTTACTTCAGCATTTCAATCTGTTGGAGCAAATTCACTTCGTAAAAAACTAGAAAAATTAGGTAAAGCGTATGCAATTATAGTTCCTTTAGGGTTTATTTTTATCGCTTTATATCATCACTTAAATCATTAATCTTAGAAAGATGGCTTTAGATTCAAAAGTACCTCAAGGTCCAATTAAAGACAAATGGACAGATTATAAAAATCAGATAAATTTGGTAAATCCGGCAAACAAAAGACATATAGATGTTATTGTTGTTGGTACAGGTTTAGCAGGAGGCTCTGCTTCTGCAACTTTAGCAGAATTAGGTTACAATGTAAAAGCATTTGCTTATCAAGATTCCCCACGTAGAGCGCATTCAATTGCGGCTCAAGGAGGAATTAATGCAGCAAAAAATTATCAAGGTGATGGAGATTCTACCTACCGTTTATTTTATGATACGGTAAAAGGTGGAGATTATCGTTCTCGTGAAGCAAACGTTTACCGTTTGGCAGAGGTTTCTGCAAATATTATTGATCAGTGTGTAGCGCAAGGAGTTCCTTTTGCTCGTGATTATGGTGGTTTGTTAGACAATCGTTCTTTTGGTGGAGTTTTGGTTTCAAGAACTTTCTACGCGAAAGGACAAACGGGTCAGCAATTACTATTGGGCGCATATTCTGCTATGAATCGACAAATTGCGCGAGGTAAAATAGAAATGTTTAACAGACATGAAATGTTAGATGTTGTTGTTGTTGATGGAAAAGCAAGAGGAATTATTGCTCGTAACTTGGTTACAGGAGAAATCGAAAGACATTCTGCACACGCAGTTGTTATTGCCTCTGGGGGTTACGGGAATGTATATTTTTTATCTACAAATGCAATGGGTTCTAACGTAACAGCGGGTTGGAAAATCCACAAAAAAGGAGCACATTTTGCAAACCCTTGTTACACGCAAATCCACCCAACTTGTATTCCGCGTTCTGGCGACTATCAGTCTAAATTAACTTTGATGTCAGAATCTTTGAGAAATGATGGCCGTATTTGGGTTCCAAAAAATTTAGATGATGTAAAAGCAATTCGTGAGGGAAGCAAAAAACCTACAGATTTATCTGAAGACGAAAGAGATTATTATTTAGAGAGACGTTATCCTGCTTTTGGTAACTTAGTTCCGCGTGATGTTGCATCTAGAGCAGCTAAAGAGCGTTGTGATGCTGGTTATGGTGTAAATGCAACAGGAGAAGCGGTTTATTTAGATTTTGCTGCTGCTATTGTACGTTATGGTAATGAACAAGTAAAAATTAAAAATATCAATAACCCGTCTGATGCTAAAGTTCAAGAATTAGGAAAAGCAATCGTAAAAGCAAAATACGGTAACCTATTTCAGATGTACGAAAAAATCGTAGATGAGAACCCGTATGAAACACCAATGATGATTTATCCTGCAGTGCACTATACAATGGGTGGTGTTTGGGTTGATTATAATTTAATGACGACAATACCTGGTTGTTATGCAATTGGAGAAGCAAACTTCTCTGATCACGGCGCAAACAGATTGGGAGCATCAGCGTTAATGCAAGGTTTAGCGGATGGTTATTTTGTTTTACCATATACAATTGGAGATTATTTAGCTGATGATATTAGAACTGGAAAAATATCTACGGATACTCCAGAGTTTGAAGCAGCAGAAAAAGAAGTTTCAGAAAGGATTGAATTTTTTATCAATAATAAAGGAACACATTCTGTGGATTATTACCATAAGAAGTTAGGTAAAATTATGTGGGACAAATGTGGAATGTCTAGAAATGAAGCTGGATTAAAAGAAGCTATTGAGGAGATTTCTACATTGCGTAAAGATTTTTGGAAAAATGTAAATGTACCAGGAACAGCTACAGAATACAATGAGCAATTAGCGAAAGCCGGGAGAGTTGGAGATTTCCTAGAATTAGGAGAGTTGTTTGCAAAAGATGCTTTAGTTAGAGAAGAATCTGCCGGAGGACACTTTAGAGAAGAACATCAAACCGAAGATGGTGAAGCAAAAAGAATAAAAGAATTCCAATTTGTTTCTGCTTGGGAATATAAAGGAGAACCAAAAGACGCTGTTTTACACAAAGAAGAATTGGTATACGAGAATATAGAAGTTAAAGAAAGAAGTTATAAATAAGAAGACATTATGAACTTAACACTTAAAATTTGGAGACAAAAAGACGCTAATTCCAAGGGTCAAATGACAGATTATAAAGTTTCTGAGATTTCAGAGCATATGTCTTTCTTAGAAATGATGGATGTTTTAAACGAACAAATTATCAACAAAGGCGAAGAACCAGTGGCTTTTGATCACGATTGTAGAGAGGGTATTTGTGGTATGTGTTCTATGTACATTAATGGAGAAGCACACGGCCCAGACAGAGGTGTAACAACTTGTCAGTTGCACATGAGAATGTTTAAAGACGGAGATACAATAACTATTGAACCATTCAGAGCAGCAGCTTTTCCAGTAATTAAAGATTTAGTAGTAGATCGTTCAGCTTTTGACAGAATACAGCACTCAGGAGGATATATTTCGGTAAACACATCAGGAAATACCCAAGATGCAAATACTACACCTATTTCTAAGCACGCAGCAGATGAAGCTATGGATGCTGCAACTTGCATCGGGTGCGGGGCTTGTGTAGCAACTTGTAAAAACTCTTCTGCAATGTTATTTGTTGGTGCAAAAGTATCTCAATATGCCTTATTGCCACAAGGACAAGTAGAAGCTGCAGATAGAGTTCAAAATATGGTAGCTCAAATGGATTTAGAAGGTTTCGGAAACTGCACAAACACAGGTGCTTGTGAAGTAGAATGTCCTAAAGGAATTTCTCTAGACAATATTGCTAGAATGAATAGAGAACTTATGAAAGCTAATATTTAAAT
>JAQXAP010000132.1 GCA_029252865.1 Polaribacter sp. | reverse complement strand
TTTTCATATAATCCCTTTGATTCCCAATCACCATACATAGGATTCGGAAATACGATAAACTGATGACCAAATTCAGTACTCATTTTATCCACAGATTCATTACGTGATTTAGAATTTTGATTGTCAAAAATTGAAGAAAAGTCTGAAAGATTATCACCCATGTAAAGAACTACCTCATAGTCTTCTAACACTTTATTACGTCTTTCCTGCTTTTCACTTGTAGAAGTTCTAAGAAAAACATGAGCGCTATCTGCGTTAGGCAGGTTCAAAAGCTTAAGATTTTCAATTGTTTCAGTCAACTGGTCTTGGTAACGATTTGAGATATAAAAAACTTCGATACCTAAAGAGTCAGCTAAATTGAAAAATCTCACAGCTCCTGGTAGACCTTGCGCTTGCTTTAGTTTTCCCCACTCAATCCAATCATCTTTATCAAAATCTAAATCTTGTTTTATTTGCATTGCGCTATAAGGGCTATTATCAATAACTGTTTCATCTAAATCAGTAATAATCGCAAGTGGTTTAGATCGATTAGTTCTCTTAAGACTTTTCACTTTTTGAGTTGCAATATTAAAGGCTTGATAGCTTAAAGCTCTATACTCAGCTGCATTCTGTTGCCAGATTACAGCAAGCTCAGTATGCTCTTTTACAGGGGTTTGACTTTCTATGTTCTTTGCTGATTTTTGCTTGTTACAACTTGTAAAAACAATACATAGAACGATGAGCAAATTAAAAAGTGTGTTTATTTTTTTCATTTTATTATGACTTTTATTCAATTAATTTTTCAATTTTGTTTTCAGTTAAGTTTTTTATGTTTTTTGTAATTTTCTCGATGTTCCAATTCCACCATTTTAGTTCTAATAAATTTGTAATTACATCTTCAGAAAATCGTTTCCTGATTTTTTTAGCAGGATTGCCACCAACAATTGTATAAGGCTCAACATCTTTCGTTATTGTAGAATTTGCAGCAATAATTGCTCCGTCTCCAATATTCACTCCAGCCATAATTGTTGCATTATATCCTATCCAAACATCATTACCAATATGTATATTTCCTTTTTGTGGATAAGATTTTCCTTCCATTGCATTTTCCCAACCATTACTAAAAATAGCAAAAGGATAAGTTGACAGCGAATCAGTTAAATGATTTGCTCCATTCATAATGAATTTAACATCAGAAGCAATCATACAGAATTTTCCAATTATTAATTTGTCACCAACAAAGTCAAAATGATATTTTACATTTTTCTCAAAGTTCTCAACATTTTCAAAATCATCATAGTAGGTATAGTCTCCAACAATTATATTAGGGTTCTTAACAATATTTTTTAAGAAACAAAGTCTGTCGTAATTATCAAGTGGAAATTTTATGTTTTTGTCAGGACCTATCATTCAGTTGTTTATTTCAATTCAAGTTTGTCAATTCTATTTCCGATTGTAAATTCTTTCATTTCATTTTCAAGCTTAACAAAATCTACTTGTTCTACTTTCTTTATAATCTCTCCGTTTTTCATTAAATAAATTTCATCACAAATATCCGATAAAGTAGAAAATATATGAGATGAAATAATTACTGTTTTTTCTAATTTTTTAAATTTTTTTATAATTTCAGTAATAACTAAATTACTTTGTATATCAACGCCATTAAATGGCTCATCTAAAATAAAAATATCATTTTGTTGCAGTAGAATAGCGGTTAAAGCCAATTTCTTTTTCATTCCGGTTGAGTAAGTGGAAGCGTACTGATTTAATGGCAAATCAAATATGTTTTTCTCCTCAATATTGGTAAGTTTCATTTGTCTTGCGTTGGCAAGTAGTCGTATATATTCTTTTCCAGTAATTTTAGAGAAAAAGAACGGTTCTGTTAATAAAAGTCCTAAATGGTCTTTTAATTTAGTGTAGTCAGACGTGATAGTTCCTTTGTAGTTTTCGAGTCCAGAAAGACATCTAAATAGCGTTGTTTTTCCTGCTCCATTTTCTCCTACAATTCCATAAATTTTACCTTTCTTAAATTCTAAATCTATTGCATTTAGAACTTGTTTTTTACCATAAAATTTAGACAGTTTTTCAGTTTTAATCATTAAGTATGGTATTTAACTTTTTAATTGATTGCGAATAAAAAAGAGGAATAAATAGTATAAGTATTGGCGGAAATACAAGGCTTAATCCAATTAAAATACCTTGTGAAATACTCATTTCATTTGGAAAAGACGAATATTTGGCAAAAATTATTGTTGTCAAATAAGCATAACATAAAAGAATAAAGACAATTAAAATATCTATTTGATTAATGAATGAAAATCCTAAAGTAATGATAATTGGTAAAATTAAAATTGTAAAAAAGAGGACACACGTTTTTGTTTTTTCTAATAAAAATTCTTTTGGAGATAAATTGTAATTCCAAACGAAATAGTCGTTTTCTATTTTTGAATAATAAGAAAAGCAAATTATGCCAATCAGTAGCATAGAAAAAATACCAAGGTTAAAATTTCCCACCGATACCGAAATGTAAGTTAAGAAATAAGCTATTGGAAAAACATAAAAAGATTTTCTAAATCCTTCTGTGAATTCAAAAGGTTTTTTACCGAATGGTGTTGGGATTACAGCATTTAAATTTGTGCTGAAGTTAAATAACATTGTACTAATTACAGACAAATTGAATAGGATAGAAAACACAAATTGCTTCTTATAAATTAAAAAAAGAGTAAAAGGCAAACAATAAATAATGTTCTCTAATATTCTCAGTTTTTTGTAATTGTATGTATTAAATATAGATTTTAAAAAATCATTTCTTTTAGGTTCACTTAATTTTGAAACGAAAATTAATGCAACTAATCCATAAACATAATTAGCAAATTCTATTTTTTCAAATAAGTAATTAGATAATAAAACAAATACAAAGGGTAAAATTGCATATCCAATCAAAATAGGAAGTCCGAAATCAATCATTCTCCTGTTTAGTATTTTAATTTGAAGTTGGAAATACTCTTTCATCCACATTTTTTTATGTTTGCTAAATTAAGTAAATGATAAGTAAGCTGTTTTAAAGCACAAATCTGTCAACTTACAATAAAGTATACATGAGTTATAATTCGTTAGATTACTATTGTTTTGGTTGTTTCTTTATAAATAGTATACATTTTGTTGGTTTAATAATTATAATCTTTTCCCATTTTACTATTTGCAACAGATTGCATCCATTTTTTTAAATCCTGCTTCATAACAGAAGCAATCTCTGGTTCTTTATTTATGATGTTTTCCTTTTCAGATTTATCATTAAGCAGATCATAAAGTTCAAAGCTCTTACCGTCATCTACTGAAATGAGTTTGTATTGATTGTTAACCCACGACTGCTTATTCGCAAATAAAAAGCCAATAGGTTGGTCGCGCAATTTCTTGTTTTCTGTTAACACTGGCCATATGCTTTCGCCATCAATCGGTCTTTTATCAGGAAATTCAATATTCAATATGTCTAAAATGGTAGGCAGGTAGTCGCTGGTTACAGACGGAAATTCTAATCTTTGCCCGCCTTTTATATGTCCTTTCCAAATGGCAAAAGCCGGAACTCTAACTCCTCCCTCATAGAGACTCCTTTTGCGTTGTCTAAAAATGGAAGCACTTCCAGGTGTTTTTTTCTCAGGACCATTATCACTACAAAACATAATAATTGTTTCTTCATCAATGTTCAGACTTTCTAACATCAACCATAAACGGCCCATTTGCTCATCCATAGCAGTGATAGTACCAAAATAAATTTGCTCTCGTAAATTTAAACTGCTGTATCGCTCTCTATGTGCTTTATCGGAAACAACGGGTAAGTGCGGCGTATGAAACCAAACTGTTGTGAAGAACGGCTTCTTTTGATTGACAGATCTTCGGATAAAAGGAATTATTCTATCCATTAAAATTCTAGAATCATCTCCATCAAGATTAGTCGTATCAATTTTTTCATTTCCTACCCAATAGGCGCTCCCAAATTTCTTTGTAGACTTTTTCTCGTCAACAGATTTCCATCCAAAGTGAAGACTTTCTCCTTTTTCAAATGTTGCCGGTCTAATCATTGGATCATAGGTTGGCACTTTTGATTCGCTACAGAAATATTCGTCGTACCCATGTGAAGTTGGAATAGTATAATGTTGAAGGTTTTTGGGTTTACCTCCTCGGTTACCATCACGGCTTTTTTTTGTGAGTGTTCCAAGATGCCATTTTCCAAAATGTCCAGTAGCATAACCTTGCTCTTTTAGTATTTCTGCAATGGTAATTTCGCCCTCTTTTAAATGACCTTGATTGGCATGAGGTACATCTGTTCGGTATGGGTTTCTTCCCGTCATTACACTTGCTCTGGTGGGCGAGCACACTGCTGAAGCTGAATAAAACCTGTCGAGAATCGCACCCTTAGATGCCAGCATGTCTATGTTTGGGGTAATAACTTTTTTGTTTCCATTAAAACCTGTGTCTCCCCATCCGAGGTCGTCTGTCATTACCAAAATAATATTTGGTTTTTTATTTTCTGAGTTTTGAGCCACTGATAAGGTTACACAAAAACAACTAAACATCGCAATAAGAGGTATTCTGGATAATTTTGTCATACTCATAATTTTTCTTTTCAAGAAATACTAACCAGATTATTATTTGGCTATTGTAATTTAATATTTAACAAAGGTTAATTCTGCAATATATGGCAGTCTAGATGCTTTAAGAATTGTTAGTCTATATTTTTGAGCAGTAACAGTCTCAAAACTGGCATTGAAATTATTTCTAATATTACCTCCTTTTACCAGTAATTTCCATTCTCCGTTAATAAAAGCCTCAATTTTAAATTCTTGTACTGCTCTTTTGTATTCGCCACATATAACTCGGTTAAACGTTTTTGGTGATTTAAAATCCAATTCTATCCATCTTTCTTTGTCGTCTTGGGCATACTGCCATCGTGTAAACAAATCGGCATCAATAATATGATTAGCTCCAAACTCTTTACTAGATGAACTAGACGCCTTTACACTTACTCCTTGATGTACTGGCTTAATTTCAGGCAATTTTTTTAATGGTGCTGAAATCGTGGTTGCATCACCAATTTGTTTTAATCGCTCTAAAACGTTTTCATCCATCAGCCCTTTGTCGTTTGGTGCAGCATTTAATAGGTAATTTGAGTAATGAGAATTTGCAAAATTCAGTTCCTTAACAACCTCATCAACTGATTTTAATTCTTGATTTTCATAACCTTTTTCCCAAAACCAAGTAGACTGAAGCGTCGGTCCCTGCTGTGATGGTATCGTATTATCGTAAGGACAATGCTGGCCATGTGTTGCCTCGTAGTGTACTATTTGCGTGTACTTTAAATCAGGGCGACAACTATGGTTTATTACCAAACAGTTAGGTTGAATAGAATGTATGTGTGCTTCCAAAGTTTCATATGGTAGTTCTTCAAAATCAGGCCCATTTCCCCATTTAGAACCCCATCCATCAATTACAATGCAATTGATTTCTCCGTAGTTAGTAAGTAGTTCGGTCAATTGCTCTTTCGTAAATGAAATATTTTCTTGATTAATATTACCGTGCTCCATACCATGATGCCTATCCCAAACAGAGAAATACAAACCAACTTTAATTCCTGCATTACGAAATGCATCAGTGTATTCTTTTACGATATCAAGGTTCTTATACTTGTTGTGTGCAGAAGCAATGTCATAATTGCTAACTTTTGTATCCCAAAGGCTAAAACCATCGTGGTGCTTGGTGGTAAAAACGGCATATTGCATACCTGCTGATTTTGCTGCTTGCGCCCATTGATTACAGTCTAATTGTGATGGTTTAAAATCTTTTGGATCATGAAAAGGATATGCCCATTGTTCTGCTTGATAGGTGCCCATATTATAATGAATAAACATTCCAAATTTTAAATTCAAAAAATTTAAAATAGTATCATCTGTGTTAACTTCTTTTTGTCCAACAATTCGAAATGGTGATAATAAAAGAACTGCTATCAATAAAATGTAATTCTTGTTCATTTTTTTTTTAATTAACTTTATATTTTAATTTTTGCATTTAGCGAAACCGACTCGTGTAATACAGGTTTATCTCTTTCTTTGCTAAGTATACCGAGATATTTTTTATACGCATACTTTAGAACGTGAAAATATAAGTTTAAAGTATGTCAACAAAAGGATTTTTTGTTTTTCTTATACCGCTGTGTTTTCAATTCTAAAAAGCATGCATAAATAATTTATATTCTTTCATTTTGAAAGAATTTTAATAGGGCAGGGGGGTAACTTTTATGTGTAGCAAAAAAAAGATAAAACAGGTATGCCAAATGCTTTATCAGTTTTAAGCAAAGTATTATTTCCTTTGGCTATAATCATTCATTTACTTTTAAAGAATGCAATGTTCATAGAAATTACACAACTATATAATTTTTAGATGCTGCTAAACCCTTTTAAAACTCAAACATAAATTGTTCCATTTGTTGATAACAAGAAAAGTTTCAGCAACAAAAAAACACAATATTTTCATTATTATTTGTGATATATTACTTAATTTAAATGTTGAATTAAGTTGATAACTTTATGTCAAATAATTAAAATGATGTCGTATCTTGTAACTAGAAAAAGAACCTTAAAAATGTTGGTTTAAGGCTCTTTTGTAAAAGGTAACATTTTAAGAGTAATGTAGTTTGTTCTTCGAAAAATAAAATTACAATTCTTCTTAAAACTTGCCAAAAATATGTAATAATATGTAAAGCAGTCCAACATACTGCACTTGGCAAATACATGACTTAATTTTTTATATCAAACTCCTGTAAGTAAGTTGTTTACTTGTGGTTTAACTATGCAAAAAACGTGTGTGGTTGGGCAAATTATTGCAGAGTTTTAAAAGCGTACCCAAAGAGGAAATCTCTTACAGAAGCCTCTAAAATAAAAGAATGTAAGAAGAATTT
>JAQXAP010000078.1 GCA_029252865.1 Polaribacter sp. | reverse complement strand
GGTCGAGAAGACATTATGGTAATTGTTGGCGGTGTAATTCCCGCACAAGATTATCAATTCTTATTTGATGCAGGTGCTGTTGGTATTTTTGGACCTGGAACAAAAATCTCTCAAGCTGCAATTGATTTACTCACGATTTTAATTGATAGTAACACTGAATAATTTTGTTTTGCTTCTCTAGTTAATTTTAATCAACTAGTTAAAAAAAGACCGAAACAATTTTAAATGAATACAAAATAGCACAAAACATATTTCAAGTCGCAAACGTGCTTACCCTTTTTGAAATAATTTCTTATACTTTGAGTGGTGCATAAAAGAATAGTTCTCTTTATCCCTCTTTTTATCATTTTTAACTAATTACAACAATGCAAAAGTTTTAGTTCCAATAAATATAACTCTTCAACTTCAAAAATAGTATTTTAATCCAATACACTCAATTTATTAAAAAAACGCAAATAAATGCGAATGAGTTTTATAAACACATCCATAACTGCCTAATTTTTAACAAATCTTAACAATAAAAAAGAACTTTTGAACATGGAATTTTATTTCTTTTATCCGTAAATTTGTGACACTTTTAAAACTCACCAAAAGGAGATGAAAAAAATCATTAATATACTCTATTCCACACGATTAACAGCATTCTTATTTATAGTCTTTTCGACCACGATGGGAGTGGCTACATTTATAGAAAATGATTTTGGCACACAAACATCTAAAGCATTAGTTTACAACGCGTGGTGGTTTGAGTTAATTATGGCATTCTTTATTATTAATTTCTTCGGTAATATTTTTAGATACAAATTGTTGAGAAAAGAAAAATGGGCTGTTTTAATGTTTCATTTATCATTTTTATTTATTCTGATTGGGGCGGGAGTTACCCGTTACATTGGTTATGAAGGTATTATGCTGATAAGCGAAGGGGAAACTACAAGTGAATTTTTATCTGAAACAACGTATTTAAATGTTACCGTTGATGATGGCGAAAATCAGCGAACACCTAATATTGAAAAAAGTTTATTATTGTCTGCCTGGGGCGAAAACAATGTTGAATTTGAATCTAATTTTAAAACTCAAAAAATTAATTTTAAATTAGTTGAGTACATCCCTTGGGCAGAAAAAAAACTTATTGAAGATGAAAATGGTGTGGAGCATTTGTTTTTTGTAGAATCTTCAGAAGGAACACGTCATGAACATTGGATTAAAAAAGGAACTATTCAAAATATTCATGGAATTTTAGTAGGTTTTGATGCTCCTAGCAGTAATGCCTCTATTAACTTTACAACAGAGGAAGGCAGCTTAAAAATGAGCTCTAAAGATACAGGTGATTGGTTTAGAATGGCCGATCAAAAAAGAGGAAACATTGTAAAAGATTCTGTTCAAAATTTTCAATACTTAACACTTCACAATGTTTCTGGATTACAATTTGTAATTCCACGACCTGCTGAAAAAGGATTTATAAAAACAGTCAGTGGATCAAAAGACCCAAAAAAACTAGATGTCACTGTATTTGATGTAACTACAAACAATGAGACCAAACGTGTGGAACTCACCGGAGGAAGATTTAATGTTGATGGGGTAAAAGAACTATCGATTAGTAATTTGAATTTTAGAATGTGGTATGGCGCTAAAATTTTAGAAACTCCTTTTTCTATAAAATTAAATGACTTTCAATTAGAAAAATATCCAGGATCAGAAAGTGCTTCCGCCTATGCAAGTGAGGTTACTGTGATAGATGAAAATGAAAAGTTTGATTATAGAATTTTTATGAACCATATTTTAGACCACAAAGGATATAAATTCTTTCAATCTAGCTACGATCTTTCTGGCGAATTAGAAGAAACACACCTTTCTGTAAACCATGATTTCTTAGGAACTTTTATTACTTACTTAGGATACTCTTTTCTATACATTGGTTTAATATGCATACTTTTCGCTAAAAACACTCGTTTTGATGATTTAAAAAATGGCTTGAAAAAAATTAGAAAGAAAAAAATGAAGCTGACAATTATAGCTGTTTTATTTCTTTCAAGCTTTAGTTTTGCGCAGCACGATTCGCATTCATCCAACAAAGTTAAAGACCAACAAATTGATTCTATTTTAAAAGTAAATTTAGTTGACATTGAACACGCCGAAAGTTTCAATAAACTCGTTGTACAAGATGCTGGCGGTCGAATGAAACCTGCACATACTTTTGCCTCAGAACTGGTTAGAAAAGTAAGTAAAACCGAGATGTTTAATGGCATGCAACCAAGTCAAGTTTTATTATCAATTATAGAAAATCCAAGATTGTGGTTTGAAGTTCCTGTAATTTATTTAGAAAAAGGCAACACTAAAATTAGAGAAGCGATTGGTATTCCTAAAGCAGCAAAATATGCTCGTTTGTCAGATTTTATTACATCAACCGGATCTTATAAAATAAAAGAACAAGTTGCCGAATCTCAGAAGAAAAATGTTAAAAATAAATTTGAAAAAGATTTAATTAAAATTGATAGGCGCGTCGGTTTGCTTTATAGTGCAATTGGTGGTGGTATATTACGAATTTATCCAATTCCAGGAGATGAAAATAACAAATGGGTTTCTCAACCAGAAACCTCAACTGCAGGTTTTAAAGCAACAGATTCTGTTTTTGTTCGTCAATCTTTACCTGTTTATATTCAGTTTTTACAAGAAGGAAAAAAGACGCAAGATTACTCGAAAGCTAATCAGATTTTAGAGGGAATTAAAAAGTTTCAGAAAAAATATGGAGCTGACGTTTATCCATCAGAAAAGAAAATAGATTTAGAAATTTCTTATAATAAAATTCAACCTTTTCAAAGTCTGGTAAAATATTATGGTTTTGTAAGTTTATTTTTAATCATTTTTGTGATTTGGCAAATTTTTAGTTCTAAAAAATGGATTAATTATGTGGTAAAATCTCTTATTGCAATTGTAATTGCACTATTTATTTTTCATACTTTAGGATTGATTTCTCGCTGGTATATTAGTGGAAATGCACCTTGGAGTAACGCGTATGAATCAATTATTTTTGTTGCTTGGGCAACCATGTTATTTGGTTTACTTATAGGACGAAAATCTGCATTAACAATAACAGCCGCTGCGTTTATTGTAGCAATAACCTTGTTTTTTGCAAATCAGAATTGGTTAGACCCAGAGATTGCAAACTTACAACCTGTTTTAAATTCTTGGTGGCTTTTAGTGCACACTTCTATTATAGTGGCAAGTTATGGGCCTCTTTCTTTAGGAATGATCCTTGGAATTTTTGCTTTAATTCTAATGGTTTTAACAAATGAAAAGAATAAGAAGAAAATAGATTTAAATATTAAAGAAATAACCATTATTAATGAAATGGCAATTACGGTTGGTTTGGTCATGTTAACAATTGGTAACTTTCTAGGCGGAATGTGGGCAAATGAAAGTTGGGGACGCTATTGGGGTTGGGATCCAAAAGAAACTTGGGCCTTAATTTCTATTATGATTTACGCTTTTGTTTTACACATGCGCTTAATACCTGGTTTACGTGGTAGATATACATTTAATTTATGGTCTATAATTGGGTATTTCTCTATTATGATGACCTATTTTGGAGTTAACTTCTATTTAGCAGGATTGCATTCTTATGCAAGTGGAGATAGAGCAATTACACCAACATCTGTTTTCTATTCGATTGGTTTTGTTACCGTTCTTGGAACTATTGCTTGGATAAAATATAGAAAATATTATAAAAAGTAAGCGAATTATTTTCAGAAGAAAATGTACTTTTACATCTCATTAAAAACAACGAATAAACAATATGTTTCATAAAAATATAAAATTAATTTTAGCTGGTTTAATCACGACTTGGGCCGTTTACCAATTTAGTGAGGGAGAAATAATGAATGGTATTTCTATATTATTACTAGCAGGTATCTTTGTTTTGCTTTACTTTAAAAATGAGTTCATTTTAATGGCTTTTTTACAGTTGCGTAAACAAAATTTTGAAGGAACTAAAAAGTGGTTGGGATATATTAAAAATCCTGAAGCTGCTCTCATAAAAAAACAACAAGGTTATTATAACTACTTACACGGAATCATTTTAAGTCAGACAAATATTACACAAGCTGAAAAGTACTTGCGTAAAGCTGTAAAATTAGGTTTGGCAATGAATCATGATTTAGCCATGGCAAAATTACAATTAGCAGGAATCTCCATGACTAAAAGGCGTAAACGTGAGGCCACAATTTTAATGGCTGAAGCTAAAAAACTAGACAAACACGGAATGTTAAAAGATCAAATGAAAATGATGAAAGAACAAATGAAGAAAATTTAATCTTCTTCATTTTTCCAATAAATTAAAAAATCCGCTCTTTAGCGGATTTTTTAGTTTTCATGATTTCATAAAAATATCTCATTAAGAAATAGAATTAAGAACAGAAAATCGTTCTTGACCTTTGAATCATTTGCAAACACCAAGAACTCTAACAAAAAATTTGTTAAGTAACAACTCCAAAGTTCTATTAAATCTAAAAGAAGCGTCTTTACAAAAATGCCACAATTTATAAACAAGTAAACAGTGGCATTATCATTACAAAAAAAATTCTTTCGAGGATAACCTCAATGAAGTTTTAAGTAGGCATAGTTATCAATATAAATTTCGAACTAGGATTGGATACAAAAACAACTATTTCAACCTGGTTAAACTGAGATCTTTATTGTATTGAACAATAAATAACCCTTTGTTCTCTGAGACACCGAGTGGATTTTCAGAATAGTCAAACTTGGTTTCTATTCTGTAAGAAGCACCTTCATTAAAAGTATCTTTTAATGAATTTCCAGAAGCTAAACGCATCAAAAGATCATAAGTAATATCAAAACCTTTGGTGGCATGAAAAGAGGGTAAAGCATTATTCTTTTTAGAGTACTGAATATTAAACAGATAAGTCGAAGCAGAAATCTCATCAGCATATTCATCACTTACATAAGTTAATTGTATGCTGGCTAATTTTGAATTGGCTATTTTATCGAAAGCTCTGCCCTTATTAATAGCAAAAACTCGAACATGTGTAGAGTCTGGTAGACTAATTAAACTATTGATCGCATCTGCAACTAATACATCATCATCCGAAGTTAAAATTACCCAATTATCTTCAATAGGTTTTAAAATATTTAAGAAACGTTCTTTCTCAATATATCCATTTTCTGGCTTTAAAACATTTACAACATTAATAGAATCATGCGATTCTAATGACTCCTTTATTATAGCATTAGAACTATTTGATGATGCTTCGCCATCGCCTACTAAGATTAGATTTCCTTTTGTAAAATTATCTTTTATGTAAGTTGTTAATTCTTCTCTAAAAACTTTTTTCTCAGGAGAAGTTTTTATCAAGGCTTTTGAAGAAAACAGATGTTGTTTTTTCGAATAAAAAGGAAACACTACTGGTATGTTTACGCTATCAGCAACAAGCTCTGCCTCCTCCGAATACAAAGGACCAATAATTATATCATTTTCATTTAAATCATTTTCCGATAGGATATTGTTAACTTTTGTGCCTTTAGCTTCCGTATCAAAAACATTTACATCTACTTGTATTCCCTGTTTTCTTAAAGAATCGATTGCTATTTCTGCTCCTAAATAAAAGTCCGTAACAATGTTTGCCAATCTACTTTTTACAAATAAGTCTTTAGACTTTATGGTATCATTCTCATTTGTTTTAAAAGGAAGTAATAACGCTAATTTTAAAGAGGTATTTTCTTCAATCACATCTTCATAAATATGATTTTCAGTTGCATTTCCCTCCGCTAATGGTTTTATCTTTATAATCTGGCCAACTTTCAAACCTTCTAATAAAATAGGATTTAAAGCAATCATTTCTTCTTGAGAAACATTGTAAAAACGAGTTAGACTGTAAAAAGTATCTCCTTTTTTAATCTCATACACTACAAAGTCTTTTTTAAGTGCTGCTAAAAGTTCTTCTTTTTCTAATCTAATTGATTCTTCCTTTTCAATGCTATCCTTTAAAACTTCTTTGGTAATCGCATCACCTGAAATTTTTAGTCCTCTATTCGGAATTACAATAATTGAGTTTACACCAGGTTTTCTCCCAAAATCAGGATTTAAACGCAACAAATCCGAGGTTTTTAAATCAAATTTTTTTGCTATCATCCTCATTGTTTCTCCTTCTTTTACCTTATAATCAACGTATTTTTTTTGTTGACCACAGGAAACAGTAAACGTTAAAACGCACAGAAAAATAATAAACTTAGCGTGTTTCATATATTTTATTCCCATTCGATTGTTGCAGGTGGTTTTGAACTGATATCGTATACAACCCTATTTACACCCTTTACTTGATTTATAATTTTATTCGATGTTTTTTGTAAAAATTCATAAGGTAAATTCACCCAATCTGCGGTCATTCCATCGGTACTTTCTACGGCTCTTAAAGCAACTACTTTTTCGTAAGTTCTTTCATCCCCCATTACTCCAACAGAATTTACTGGCAACAGCATTGCTCCTGCTTGCCAAACTTTATCATACAAGCCATCTTCTTTTAATCCGTTGATAAAAACAGCATCTACCTCTTGTAAAATTCTTACTTTTTCAGCGGTAATGTCTCCTAAAATACGAATCCCTAAACCAGGACCCGGAAAAGGATGACGTCCTAATAACTCTGGATCAATACCCATAGAGGCACCTACCCTTCTTACTTCGTCTTTAAAAATCATTTTTAAAGGTTCCACAATTTTTAATTTCATAAAATCTGGTAATCCTCCCACATTATGATGACTTTTAATTGTTGCCGATGGCCCTCCATTTACGGAAACGGACTCAATTACATCAGGATAAATAGTTCCTTGTGCCAACCAAGTTACATCTGTTATTTTATTTGCTTCATCATCAAAAACTTCAATAAAAGAGTTTCCTATTGCCTTTCTTTTCTTTTCAGGATCTGTTACGCCTTCTAGTGCCTTCAAAAAACGTGCCGATGCGTCTACACCTTTCACGTTTAATCCCATTCCTTCGTATCTCTTTAGTACAGTTTCGAATTCATTTTTACGCAAAAGACCATTGTTCACAAAAATACAATATAGGTTTTGACCGATTGCTTTATTTAACAGCACTGCTGCTACCGAAGAATCTACGCCTCCAGAAAGTCCGAGAACTACTTTATCGTTTCCTACTTTTTCTCTAATTGCTGATACCGTACTTTCAACAAAAGAATCTGGTGTCCAAGTTTGAGCTACACCAGCAATTTTTACTAAAAAGTTTTCTAGTAATTGTTTTCCATCTGTAGAGTGATATACCTCTGGATGAAACTGAATTGCAAAAGTGTTTTGATCTTTAATTTTATAAGCCGCATTTTCTACGTCTTTTGTACTTGCCAATAATTCTCCATTCGTTGGCAATTCCTTAATAGTATCGGAATGACTCATCCAAACCTGACTTCCTTCTGAAATATTTTCAAAGAAAGTTTCATTACTTTTTACAAAAGATAAATTGGCTCTTCCATACTCTCTTGTATTCGAGGGAGCTACTTTTCCGCCAGAAAAATGGGCCAGATATTGCGCTCCATAACAAACCGCTAAAACTGGTTTTTTTCCTAAGATTTCTGACAAGTCAGGATGTAAAACATTCTCACCTCTTACAGAATTAGGACTACCTGATAAGATAATAGCTTTGAATTCACTCTGGTTTTTTGGTGGATGATTATAAGGATGAATTTCACAATATATGTTTAATTCTCTTACTCTTCTCGCAATTAGCTGTGTGTATTGCGATCCGAAATCTAAAATAAGTACGTGGTTTTGTTGCATGCGCAAAAATACCATTTCATATTAAATTTTAACAATGAAATTCATCTTTTTTATCACGAATTAGCATTCGAAGATCTAAAGTTTTAAAATATTTATGACAAGAGTTAAAAAAAGAAAATTATCCTTTGCATTAAAATCTATACACTATAGCGTTTAAGCTCATCCCTGCACCTACAGAGGTAAAAATTACAACATCACCTTTATTCACTTTTTGATTTTCAATTTGTCCTTTTAATACTAAATCTAATAAAGTGGGTACAGTTGCTACAGAACTATTTCCTAATTTATGAATATTCATTGGCATAACTCCTTCCGGAACTTTCTTTTTGAATAATCTAAAGAAACGTTTAATGATTCCCTCATCCATTTTTTCATTTGCCTGATGTATAAATACTTTTTTAACATCATCTATAGAAACACCGCTTTTATCTAAAGCAATTTTCATCGCCAAGGGAACATTTACCAATGCAAACTCATAAATTTTTCGTCCCAGCATTTTAATGTAACGGGTATCGTTCTCTTTCGAGGTATTGTAAGATTTTCCATTGTAAAGAAAGAAGGCTTCCTCCTGCGCATATGTTTGGCTTGCATGACTTAAAATACCTATACCCTCTTCTTCCGTTGCTTCTAAAATACAAGCTCCCGCTCCATCACTAAAAATCATAGAGTCTCTGTCATTTTCATCTACCACTCTCGATAATGTTTCCGCACCAATTACCAAGCATTTACTTGCCATACCTGCTTTCATAAAGGCGTGTGCTTGAATGATAGCTTCTACCCAACCAGGACAGCCGAATAGAATATCATAAGCAACACAATTAGGATTTTCTAAACCCAACTTATGTTTTACTCTTGTTGCCAAACTTGGCAATAAGTCTGTTTGATTAGAACCGTTGTTGACATCTCCAAAATTATGAGCTACGATTATATAATCAAGATCTTCTTTATTAATATTTGCATCTTTTATTGCATTTTCGGCTGCAAAAAAAGCCAAATCTGAAGTATTAAATTCTAGCTTTGCATACCGTCTTTCTTCAATACCTGTTATTGCTTTGAATTTTTCAATAATTTCATCGGTTTCAGAACTAAAAGGAGTTCCATTTTCATTTAAGAATTCTTTATTGAGAAAATCCTTATTTTTTTTTATTACAGAAGGTATAAAAGCTCCTGTTCCTGTTATTTTTGATGAAATCATAAGTTCAAAAAAGTTACTTTTTTTTACAATAAACTTTAAAAAAATTAAAATACAAATTACTCAAAAGATAAGTTGAGTAACTATTCTAAAAAAATGATATTCAAACAAACTTTCATAAGGTTACAATACATAAAAGAGTTAGGTGTTTTATTTGCCAAACATTTAGATTTAATAGCATATCATTGTAATAGAGCTTACTCACTTTTCATAATTGAAGCGCTGGCAATATTCAAAAAAGTTTAAATAATTTCAAAAAAATACAACATCCAAGCGCTAAAACATTCTTTATTAAATTGAACAAAAACGAAATTAGCGACATGTTTTTTCTCCACATTATGAGCATGATATTTTGTATCAAAATAATATCCTTACAAAAATCTGTGATAGTTTCTGCATGCTCCTATAAATCATTTTGTGAAACGATTTCCTAGAAGAAAGGAATCATTTTTTAGATCTGCCAATAACATTTCGTAAAACCTCGTAATACTCAATTTAATATCTTCTGTTGATGAAATATCCGATTTCATTTTACGATTTTTAAACTGAGACAACTACAGATTTCTTTCTAGACATCATGCCTAAAAAAAATGTTAGAGATAAGAACTATCAAAAGAAAAAGGCAAAAGAGAAAGTAATGACTCTGTTTTTACAACCTGACCAACTTCGCCCATAAATATAATAGGGAATGGTGCTTTCTGGTTTATCTCATATTCAGATAATGTTTGTCTACAAGCACCACAAGGCCCAACAGGTTTGTCTACTTTAGCCGTTAAAGAACTTGCTGAGATAGCCAACTTTTTTATTATCATTTCAGGATACATGGATCCCGCTTTCCAAATTGCAACTCTTTCTGCGCACATACCGGAAGGATAGGCTGCACTTTCTTGATTATTTCCCAAAACAATTTCCCCATTATCTAATAATAAAGCAGCACCCACATTAAACTTCGAATATGGAGCATATGCCTTTTCCCTTGCTTCAATAGCTTTATTCATTAACATATTGTCTTCCGCAGAAAGCTCTGAAATATCTTTATAAATAATCGCTGAAGTTGAAATCTCAATTTTTCTCATAAATCTATCGGTCAAAAAAAGCAGCCTAATTTGACTGCTTTTAAATGTATGTGTTAAAACTACTAAAAATTATTGAATTTTAATAATCGTCAAAAACTTCTCCTAGATCAAATGATAAAGAGAAACGTAAAGAATTTTCTAAAGGATTGTTCACATCAGAAGAATTTACTAAGTAAGATAAATCGATGTTCATTGCATTGGTTTTAAAACCACCACCAATAGTAAAGTATTGTCTATTTCCTTTGTCTTGACTTTCATGAAAATAACCTCCCCTTAAAGCAAAAGCATTATTGTATAAATACTCTGCTCCAAAAGCATATGTAAATTCTTTCAATTCTTCGCTAAATCCACCAGGAGCATCTCCAAAAGAACTAAAAATACCTTCTACCCAACCCTGGTCTTGCTCAGATCCATCCAGCTGTGGTGTTGGCACTAATAATTTTGTAAACTCAACATTTGTAGAAATTGTATTGTAATCATCTAAAATAAAATCAAAACCACCACCAATTTTTAAATTGGTTGGAATAAAGTCCTCTTCGCCTGGCGAGTATGAAACCTTTGGACCAACATTTGCAATGTTAAAACCTAATCGATAACGTCCATTAAAATCTCCATAGTTTTCCTCCAAAGATTGATAATAACCAGAAATATCAACAGCAAAAGAGTTAATCGGCTGCAAAGAGCTTCCTTGCGTTCCTGTGAAAGCTAGATTAGAACGAATATATTTTAACCCAACTCCCATAGAAAAAGTTTCACTTAATTTTAAAGCATATGAACCCGTTACAGAAAGTTCATTCGGATTAATAGTTCCATTAGGATTCCCGTTACTATCAGTTAAGTCTATTTGACCCAAAGAAAAATATTTAAAATCTGCACCCCAAGCAGCATTTTCACTGTAACGATTCATATAAGAAGCACTTCCTATAAAAATATCATCTGTTAAATTACGCAGCCAAGGAGAATATGTTATTCCTGTTTTAATTTGTCTATTACTAAATGTCATCTTTGCGGCATTATGAAAAAGAGAAAAAGCATCTGCAGATGTCGCAACTCCCATATCTCCCATACCCCCTGCTCTTGCATCCGGTACAATTAGTAAAAATGGTGTCGCAGTTGTAATTCCCCCTGTAACCTCAGTATTTGTTTGTGCCGATACTTTTACACTTACAAAAGCACACAGTAAAAAATAGATTCCTAATTTTTTCATCTTGTATTATTCTTATTTTTATTTGGCAAATATCTAACTTTTATTGAAGTATTACTAATTTCTCATACTTCTCTGCTGCAAGATTACTTGATTTTACTCTTAATTTATATACATAAACCCCTTTTCCTATCTTATTTCCAAAATCGTCTAAACCGTTCCAAGTAACATTTCTAGCTAAGTTACCGGTTGTTATCACATTTTGATTTATTGTTTTTACTAACTTACCAGAAATCGTAAAAACTTGAACTTGTACTTCTAGGTTTTCATTAGGCTTGTTATGATTAAACCAAAATTCAGTGTAATTAATAAACGGATTTGGATAATTTAAAACATTTTCTAAATTTAGAATTGCATCACTCACAACTACAAAGTTTAACGTAGCTTCAGAGGAATTATTATAAGTATCCCAAGCCTTAAGTTTTAATGTATGAGGCCCCACTGCTAAATCTCGTAATCGGTAAGTTACTTTTCCGTTTGTAAAATCGTTCAATTCTGTTTGATAAAAGTCGTTTAATATGATAGGATTCGTATTATCCCCATCTAAAATACCAACAATATCATGATCTACAGCGGTTAATGACGTATTAATACCACTTGGATCCGATAGAACTGCTATTAAATTTGGAGATACGTTGGTATTACCTCCTTCAATAAAAGATTCATCATTCATAAAGAGCTTTATTTCTGGGCCAACAGTATCTTCTGGTGCATTTTTATTGATGCCCCCAACAACCACATCAAAATTATAACCCGCCTTGTCTAGCTCTCCATTTTCTGCATAAAAACTTAATTTGCCCTTTCCGTAAGCAATTTTAATATCTTTAGGTACAATAAAATCAAACTTAAAATAACCATTTTCTACCGTAGACTTTCCTCTAAACAATTTACTATCTTGTGTATCAAAAATCATTTTAACTCCAAAACCATCATTATCTAAAGTAGTTTTATCGATTGGTTTATCAAAAGCTGTTGTAGAGAGAGAACCGTTAAAATCATTTAAAACACGATTAGAACTATCAACAACCACACCCTCAAAAAGAACCTTAGAGAGGGCTTTTAAAGTATCTAAAGGTTGTGAAATATCTTTACCATTCATTTTTGTAATCCTGATATTTGGCTGAGGAACCGCTAATTTCATTGCTGGATCTCCAAAATGGTAAATAAAAAACTTTTGCGTGCTTGAAAACTCATTTTTAGCTTTCATTAAAGATGCTGCAATCGTAAGATCTTCGTTGTTAAACTCTAATAAAACTCTAATTAATTGTTGATTAAAACGCTGACCAACAGAAATATAAACCTCTCTTGTTGTCGTTATCATACTTGCTGCACCTCCGGAAGGATTCCAAAATGTTAGCTCTCCTGCAGTCGTTCTGTTTGGGTTATCAAATCTTGAAAAGTCACAGGTAACGGTAATTAAAAGAGGCAAGGTATTGGGGTTTGTAAACTCTTGTATTTGTGGCTTTTCTAGAATCTTTTCAGAGGCAAAACCGTCTTCACCACCGTGACCAAAATAATCAAAAACAAGCGTTCCTTTTTCTATAGCATTGGTAATTGCTCTTTTTACCTCTGGATATCGTTCTCCTCCAGAAGAATTTTCTTGCACATAAGCATCTGCATAGATTTTGTTCACGTTAAAAATAGGCTTATTCGCCCGAATCTCATCAGCAATTTTTTCTACACCTTGCTCTATGAATTCTTCTCCCTTAACATCAATGTCATCTGCTAAAAATGTAATTGTGTTACGCCAATCTCCTATTGATTTTTTAGTGTAATATGATAAAATTTTATCGACGACATCTGTTGCCTGTTGAACTGTTGAAACCGGAATTCTACTCGAAGCGACGTCTATCGTATGACTCGCACTCATCGTTCCCTCATTATCATCAAACATCACGAAAAAATCGTCCGTTACCCAAGAACTCGCTAGATTAAAACTATTTTCAGATAGTTTAACGGGGACAATATTATTATTCCCTGTAATCCTGTCTTTATAATCATAGGAGCTATCACCAAAAAAGCAAACATATTTCAGCTTTTTATCTTCTGATGAATTTGTATCATACACATGTCTTAAAAAATCTCGAATACCTGTAATATCCCGAGAGCCCGAAGAAAATTCGTTATAAATAGCATCTAACTGAACAACTTTGGTTGTAAAACCCGAATTGGTTTGATGATAATCTGCCAGTCTTTGCGCTTGAGCAGATAATTCTGAATTTGTGATGACAATATAATTAATGTCTTTTAAAGCATGTAAATCTTGGTTTGGCACTTTGCCATTTTGAATTGATTTTGGTGTATAATAATCATTTTGATTCAAGACCACATATTCCTTCAAACTACCGGAATCATCTTTAAATTTGAAATCAGCACCAGTATCTTCATTGGTAATATTTTGAGGCGCTATGGAATTACTCACATCCCAAACCTGAAAAATATTTGTATTGTTTTGAATGTCATATTCTATAACGTCGGATGCTTTTGCTTGCTCAAAACTTCTAAAAGAAAACTGGTTACCAGCAGCTACTAATTGTTTTTTACCAACAACTTCGATATAATCTAAATAGGCGTTGGCTGATGGGTTTCCATTGTTGTTATAGCTAATAGAAACATCAATTATTTTGGCAGAATTTTGAATACTTGCTTTTCTCTCAGATGTACTTGCTTTGGTGAGCGAACCAGAATTTACAGCAGCATAATTTAAAGTATAAATAGGTGCTCCGTTAATTTGCACTTCCATGGTAGAAGCAGATACAGATGTAGAAACGCCTCTCACCTTGATACTTATATCTCCATTTGGTAACGCATTCGGAAAGGGTATTTTAAAATTCTGAGCATTCTCTATGTTAAAGTTACTTTTGCCAAACCATTGTGTGCCGGCTGCTAATAGACTTATTTCTTCTTTTTCATAAAAAGTAAAGTCATCAAAAGTATTTATTTGTTTCGTTGCACTTGCTGTTAATGGCACTTTTTGTTGAATTCTCTTTCCATCAACGTTAGATACAGTAATAAAGTAAAAAGCTTCATCAGAATAAATGTTTTGCCTGTGCCTTGCAGAATTGTTAGCAGCATCAACCACCCAATCATGCGGTCCTTTTGCATAAAAAAGGATAAAATCACCACTATCAAAAGAACCGTCATTTTCACCTTCTATATAAATGGCATTCTCTTGCAAATCGTCATATCTAAAATCAGCGTTTAAAGCAGGTAGCATATTTCCTCCACTACCATAAATACTGATTTTCTTAGGATTTAAGTTGTTTGTCGATACCCCAATTTGCTGTAATAGATTTTTATCTATTCTAAAAACACCCGTTGTGTCTACTGAAAACTTATACCAATTACCTGAGGCCAACACAGAGCTGGTCACTTGAGCACAAATTAGTTGGTTAAAAAGGCTAAAAATAAATATTAAAATGAGTCTTTTCATAATTCTAGTCAAAGAACGCAAATTATTCATAGATATTTTACCTCTTGCACAGATAAATTATACTAAAATCGAAATGCAATCGTTAAATAAATTGTGTATCAAAAAATGAAGCGTTAAATTTGGTAAATAACTTGTATGCATGCAATATTATTGTAAATTGCAACGCTATAATAGAAACCCTCAATAATTTTAAATTAGGAAATGAAAAACATATTTAAAATATCTTTAGCTGTCCTATCAATATTAGCTCTAGCGAGCTGTAGTAAGTCAACTTCAGGAAGCTCAAAACTGACAGGATTACCTTTTAACAATGCTAAATTTGGTAACTACGTAAAAGGAGACCCATTTGCAGGTCAAGAAGTTCCCATAGGAATGGTATCCATTGAAGGTGGTTCTTTTACAATGGGACAAGTACAAGATGACGTGATGTTTGATTGGAATACAACTCCTAAAAAAATGCACATACGATCATTCTTTATGGATGAAACGGAAGTCACGAACGCTGAGTACTTTTTGTACGTGCAGTATACGAAAGATGTTTTTCCTCCATCAGAAGAAACGTACAAACATGTCTATAACTCAGTTTTACCAGATACATTGGTGTGGAGAAAAAGCTTAGGTAATACAGATATTTTAACTGAAAACTACCTAAGACACCCAGCATATGCAGACTATCCAGTTGTAGGTGTTAGTTGGTTACAAGCAAATGAATATTGTAAATGGCGTACAAACGCTGTTAATTTAAAAAAATTAATAGATAAAGGGTATATCAAAAACATTTTTGCAAACGATACGCTCAGAAACTTCTTTGATACCGATGTTTTCTTAACAGATTCAGATAGACTTTTTAATGGGGATAC
>JAQXAP010000058.1 GCA_029252865.1 Polaribacter sp. | reverse complement strand
GCTAAGTTTACTAAAACAGAAACTTGCTGACCAATAACTTCTTCAGGAGAAAAACTTTCTGCAATACCAGAAACAATAGTTCTTGTATCAATACCTACATCAACCTTTAGTTTTAGAAGCTTTTTAGTTTTCGCAACTTTTTCAGCTTCTAAAATAGTACCAATTCTAATATCAAGTTTTGTGAAATCCTCAAAATCAATTGTTTCTTTTTGAGCCTCAACAATTTTGTTTGCTTGTTCGTTTACCAATTTAGTCGCTTGTAGTTTTTCAACTTGAGCTTCAATTGTTTTATCTTCAATTTTAGAGAACAACAATTCCCCTTTGTTTATTTGATGAGCTTTTGACAGCAAAATATCTTTTGCAGTTATATCTTCCCAAGATAAGTTGTCATCAACATTTAAGATGCCCTTTAATTTACCTGAGGTAAAGGGTAAAAAAGGTTCAGAAACTACTGCTAAAGCGGCAGAAATTTGCAAAGCAACGTACATAATTGTTTGTACACGTTCTGTATCAAGTTTTATCACTTTCCAAGGCTCTTCATCTGCTAAATACTTATTTCCAAGTCTTGCAAGGTTTATTAATTCTTGAGAAGCTTCTCTAAATCGATATCTTTCAATAGATTTGCCTATAATATTAGGAAACTCTTTTACAGCTGCTAAAACATCTTCGTCTACTTCTTTAAATTCATTTGGTGTAGGCACAATTCCGTCATAGTATTTATTGGTTAAAACAACAACTCTATTAATAAAGTTACCAAAAATAGCGACTAATTCGTTGTTGTTTTTTGCCTGAAAATCTTTCCACGTAAAGTCGTTGTCCTTACTTTCTGGTGCATTTGCAGTTAATGCATAACGCAGAACATCTTGCTGATTTGGAAATTCTTCTAAATACTCGTGTAGCCAAACTGCCCAGTTTTTAGAAGTTGATAATTTATTTCCCTCTAAATTTAAGAATTCATTTGCGGGTACATTATCTGGTAAAATATAATCGCCATGTGCTTTTAACATTGCAGGAAAAATAATACAGTGAAAGACAATATTGTCTTTCCCTATAAAATGAACCATTTTAGTGTCGTCCTTTTTCCAATAGTCTTCCCAGTTTTTTCCTTCTCTTGCAGCCCATTCTTTGGTTGACGAAATATATCCAATAGGTGCATCAAACCAAACATATAAAACTTTACCTTCTCCATCTTTTATTGGAACAGGAATTCCCCAATCTAAATCTCTAGTTACAGCTCTTGGTCTTAAACCATCGTCTACCCAACTTTTTACTTGTCCGTAAACATTTGGTTTCCAATCTTTTTTCTTGCCTTCTAGAATCCACTCACGTAAAAAACTTTCATGTTTATCCAAAGGTAAAAACCAGTGTTTTGTTTCTTTAACTGTTGGTATATTTCCTGTAATTGCTGATTTAGGGTTTATTAAATCTGTTGCGTTATGAGAAGTTCCACAGTTTTCACATTGATCACCATAACTTTCTTCAAAACCACATTTTGGGCAAGTTCCTACAACAAAACGATCTGCTAAAAACTGATTTGCTTCTTCATCATACAATTGTGCTGAAACTTCCTCAATAAATTCACCATCATTATACATTTTTGTAAAAAACTCTGAAGCAGTTTCGCGATGAATCTGAGACGAGGTTCTTGAATAATTATCAAAAGAAATTCCGAAATCTTCAAAAGATTTTTTGATGATTCCGTGATATTTATCGATAATAATTTGAGGAGAAACCCCTTCCTTTTTCGCTCTCATTGGTATAGCCGCTCCATGCTCATCTGAACCAGAGATGTAAGCAACGTCATTACCTGTTAATCTTAAATAACGCGCATAAATATCTGCAGGAACGTACACGCCTGCTAAATGTCCTATATGAATTGGACCATTTGTATAAGGCAAAGCTGCTGTAATTGTATATCTTTTTGGAGCACTCATGAGTTTCTCTTGATTTTTTGGACTAATTTTTGAAGTGCAAAAGTACAAAAAAGGGAGTTTTAATAACGATTGAAATTTGATACATTTACGTTCAAATTGCTTTTTAGTTATAAAACCAACAATAAATAATACTATTTTGAAGATAAGATTACTTTTTACGATTATAATAATGATGATTTTTTCATCAATAAATGGGCAAGAAAAAATAAATAAACTAATTACACCACCTTATTTACAAAAGGGAGATACAATTGCAATTGTTGCACCTGCCGGAATTTTAAAAAATCGACATGCAACAATACAGAGAGCCAAAAATTTAATAGAAAGTTGGGGATTGTGTGTTGTTTTAGGTGATAATTTATTTAATGATGGGCATCATTTTGCAGGTTCTGATATACAAAGAACTACAGATTTTCAAACAGCTTTAGACAACCCCAATATTAAAGCAATTTGGGCGGCAAGAGGAGGATACGGTTCTGTTAGAATTTTAGATAAATTGGACTACGAGAAGTTCAAGAAAAATCCAAAGTGGATTATTGGTTATTCTGATATTACAGCTTTTCACAATCATATACACAATTTAGGCATTGAAACGGTTCATGGAATGATGGCAACAAGTTTAGAGGAGAAACCAAAAGAAATTATCGAAACAATTTTAAGTTTTAAGAAAGCGCTATTTGGACAGGAGATTTCTTACAATATTCCTTCATCAAAATTTAATAAAAAAGGAATTGTAGAGGGACAATTAGTAGGAGGTAACCTTGCTATTTTATCCTCTATGTTGGGTTCTGAAAGTCAGTTAAACACCAATGGGAAAGTTCTTTTTATTGAAGAAATTGGTGAATATAAATACTCAATTGATAGAATGTTACAGAGTTTGAAAAGGGCAGGTTATTTCGAAAATTTAAGTGGATTAATTGTTGGTGATATTTCTTCGATAAAAAAAAATTCTACACAATGGGGAAGTTCTATTGAACAACTTATTTTGGATGTTGTTCCTGAAAAAATTCCTGTTTTATTTGATTTTCCAGCGGGACATAACGCAGATAATAGAGCTTTAATTTTGGGTAGAAAAGTGAAGTTATCAATACTTAGTAAAGTATCCTCTTTAGTTTTTATTGACTAATTTGTAATTTAATTATTATAGTAAATGTTTCAATATAACTTCATTTTTAGTTTTGACCTAAAGTTAAATATGATGTCCGATGTACTGAAAACAAAAAAAACAAAAAATAATGAGTTAAAGGGATAGGTTATTCATTAAAAATGGAATTAATTTTTAAATAAAAGTAATTAATAATTTTAGTTAATGGCTGAACATACTGAATTGGGAAAAAAAGGAGAAAAAATAGCCATCAACTATCTGATTAAAAAAGGCTATATAATTCTTGAAAAAAATTATCGATATTTAAAAGCAGAAGTAGATATTATTGCCAAAAAAAATAATGTTCTAGCCGCGGTAGAGGTGAAAACAAGAAGTACAGATCATTTTGGAAATCCTCAAGATTTTGTGAATCCTAAGAAAATAAAATTATTACTTTCTGCCATTGATTATTACGTTAATGAAAAAGATTTAGATGTAGAAGTACGTTTTGATATTATTGCTATCCTTCATCAAAATACAATTAAAATAACTCATTTAAAAGATGCTTTTCTTCATTTTTAAAAACGACTATAGTGAAATTTATTGTCGTAGTATCTGTTAAAAAGTCATTTAAGGCTATTAGTATTTTTATTATTTATTAGTAAAATAGAGTTTTACATCTTTTAGATGTTTTGGTTTTGCAATAATTTTTTTATCCGCATTTAATACAAAATAACTAGGTGTAGATGATATGTTATAGGTTCTTGCGGTTTTGTTTTTCCATTTATTTAATCCTAAAACATGATGCCAATTTGGTAATTTACTTTTGAGTCTTTTCCAAGAAAGGTCATTTTTTTCTAAAGAAAAACCAATTACCTTTACTGTCTTATTTCCCACTAAAAGTTTATATACCTTAGGTATTTCGTTTAAACAGTGAGAACAACCTGTACTCCAAAAAATTAATAAATAATTTTCGGCAGATTTTAGTTTTGAAAGGGCCAAGGTCTTATCATTTTCTACCCAAGAAAAATCCGGAGCAATTCTACCAACCTCTGCGGCAAGTATAGCTAGTTTATTTTCTTTAAATTTTTTATTCTGAACTTCAGGAGGCAATTTATCGTAATGATTTTCGAATAAATAATCTATTAAATCTAAATTTATTGACGCTTCAAACTGACCAATTAAAAACTCTATCAGATCCTTTTTGAATGGAATTACTTCAATTTTGCTAAAAACTTTATCTACAGATTCTTTGTATAATTTTTGTTGTGTTGGAGTATCATCAGAATAATTAATAGAAAAAATATACTCTGTGATTCTATCAACTAGAAAAAATGAATTCAAAAGTGTTTTATTGTTAAAGTCGATATTGTCAAAGAAAGTATCGATTATATTTGACATATACTTTTGTGGAGACCTAATAATTTCTGAAGGGCTATTTCTTAATGAAGCCTCTATAAAAGGCCGCACAAACATACCTTCTGAAAGTTTTAAGTATTTTTCTTGAATACGATTTACTTTCTTAATTGCTGTTTTGTACTTCTTTTTTAAATTTATATTGGGTTGTTGTAATGCTAACACTTGAATAGAATCAAGATATTGTTGAGCTTTTGCATTTTGGTCTAAATAAGTTCTGTAAATTTTATTTTCTTCAGAGGATGTAAAAGTTATAGATTCATTTGGGTATGTTGGTTGAAAGTTAAAATTAATATTTTCTTTATTGTAAATAAAATCTATAAAACCTCTCCCTTTTAGACTGTAAGTTATTCTATAAGCGCCTACTTTTGCGTCTTTTGGGAGTGTAAAATTAAAACGTCCTAAAGATTGTTTTTTACCATCAACTTTAATAGAATCTATTTTTATTTTAGTGTTTTTAACAAAAAATTGTCGCGCACCTTCTATTTTGTGTAAAGTAACCCAATCGCTTTTTATTGTGGGAAACATTATACCATTAATAGTATGTTGTGCTTGGGTAAATGAGGAAATTAAGAATATAAAAGCGAGTATAGTTTTCATTATTTATAGTTTATTTGTAAACAACTATTGTTCAAATAGTAAACCAAAAATACTATTTCTCTATTCAAAAAAGTATTGTGTAACAAAAAACAAAATGATAAGTTTTAAGTATAAAATATTTTCGATTATAGGTCCTTGAGATATTCTTTTAAGAATGCTTGGCAATAGGTTTTTATAGTTGGATAATAAATAAGAAATATTTCAGTAGATTTTGATTTTGTAAACATAAATATTTCTAAGAGTGCTTTATTTCATTATAATGGAATAACGAAATTAAACACTAATCAAAGTATTTTAACTCCTCAAAATAATTAATAATAGCTTCTTTCATTAGCACAGTTTGTTCTCCTGGTTTTAAGTTTGGTAGTTCGGTAAGCGTTTTGTAATGTGGCCAACTATCATCATCAAAATAATCGAATTCATAATAACCATAAGGTTCTAAAAGTTTGCAAATTGCAATATGCATTAAGTTTACTTTTTCATCTTTTTTAAATTCTTGATGACTTTTCCCTAGTTCTTGTACACCAATTAAATAAATAATTCCATCTATATTTAATTCGTCACCATCTGCAAATTGATTTGTTAATTTGTTGACTAATAAATCCCACTTTTCTTTTAGGCTGATTGATTTTGGCATATTACCTGTTTTAAAAAAGTAAAGATACAACTGACATTTTTAAATTGTAAAAAAAAATATGTAGGTTTGAGAAAATAAATTTCATGAATGTTTTTGATATTATTATAGCTGCTTTATTACTTTTTGGCCTTGTTAGAGGTATAATGAAAGGCTTGTTTATAGAAGTTGCTTCTCTGGTTGCACTGATCGCTGGAGTTTATGGAGCTATTCATTTTTCATACTTTGCATCTAATTTTCTAAAAGAATACGTATCCTTTCAGCAAGAATACATTTCTTTGGCATCTTTTGCGATAACTTTTGTAGTAATTATTGTCGCAATAACGCTGCTTGGAAAAGTATTAACAAAAATTGCGAATTTTGCCTCTTTAGGAATAATAAATAAAATATTAGGAGGTGTATTCGGAGTTTTGAAAATTGGATTAATTTTAAGTATTATTTTTATTTTCTTTGGAAAAATGAATGAGACTATTCCTTTTGTTAAAAAGGAAACTTTAGAGGAATCTATTTTATATACCTCAGTAAAAAAAATAGCTCCAACAATTTTCCCATCTATTGTAAAAGAAGAAAAACAAGATAAATCGCTGTTAGATAATATCGAAATTTAAGTTCTAATTCTGCTTGTTATAGCTGTAACAAATAAAAGTGATGAGAAACTGTACAGAATCATAGATACACTTACATAAATATTGTTAGTTTCTTTTATTCTGTTTGATATCATATTTTAAAAAGTAAATATCTAGACTCACTCTTGTATTATAAACGGTCGAAACGCTAAATTATAATTTTTCTATATCAGGAGCTTATAGATAAAATTATTTGTAGATCGTAAAAAGGGTATATTTTAGGAAATAAGTTTTATTTAAAAAAAAAAGCCAATTCTTCAAAGAACTGGCTTTTTTCGAATCAATAAATTGTAATTAGTAAAAAGTAACTGAGCCATCAGTAATATCATACATTGCGCCTACAATTGTAATTTCGCCCTTATCTTCCATCTCTTTTAAAATAGGACTTTGGTTGCGAATATTATCAATAGTCATATGCACATTTTTGTCTGAAACTTCGTTTACAAAATTCATATTGCTAGAATTTCTTAAGCTAGCATCTTTAGGTTCGATAACGGCATTAACTGCTGGTTTTAATTTGTTAAGCAATCCAGTTAAGTTTCCTAGTTTTGCATCATCACAAGCTCCTTTTATAGCTCCACAAGCTGTATGTCCTAAAACAACGATTGCTTTGGTTCCTGCCAATTTACAAGCGAATTCCATGCTTCCTAAAATATCTTCGTTTACAAAGTTGCCTGCTACTCTTGCACTAAAAATATCACCGATACCCTGATCGAAAATTAATTCAGAGGATACTCTAGAGTCTATGCAGCTTAAAATTGTAGCAAAAGGATATTGACCAGAACTGGTATCGCTTACTTGTTCTGTAAGATTTCTATTTGTTTTTATATTATTTTGAAACCTTTGGTTACCTTCCTTTAAGGTGTCTAACGCTTTTTGAGGCGTCATCTTTTCTTGTGTTTCTTTTGTATGCGCTTTCATAATATTTTGTTTAATATTGTTAAAATTAGTGAGCAATTTAACCTATTAATTGTTTTTTAATTGTTTGATTTGTTGCTATTATTTTATCTTTTTGCACTTAAAGTTTAGCAACATTATTTTTTCTAAAAACAATAATATTTGATTAATTTTATCAATGTAGTGCTCTTTATTTTCTCAATTGTCTATGCAGCTCTTATGCTGTTTTTTTTCTCAGTTTAAAGAATTCAATAAAGCTATCTGGATTTTCTATAACCCCATGCTCAGAAGTTATTTTTATATCAATATTTCTTTCTTTTGCTTTAAAAGCAAAATCCTCTAAAATTTCTATAATATCATTATCCAAATACCTCGTTTTTCTTACATCTATTTCCAAAAATGTATCAATCGGTAAACTATCTAATTCTTTTAAAATTGCACCTTTATTAAAGAAAGTAACCTCTTCTGCTAGTGTCATTTTTATTATATGCTTTCCGTTACTTACATCTTCAATATGTAAGAAGTGAGAGTTTTGGAAACTTTTGATAAGAATTACAACAATTCCTACAGCTAGTCCTAAACCTATTCCATAGAGTAAATCTATAAATACAATTCCTAACACTGTTACTGTAAAAGGAATGAATTGTTTCCAGCCTAAATCATACATTTTTTTAAATAAAGCTGGCTTGGCTAACTTATAACCTACAATAAATAATATAGCTGCTAATACAGAAAGCGGTATCTTATTTAAAAGGGTAGGAATTAAAATAACAGAAATCAGTAAGAAAAAGCCATGGATAATTGCTGATAATTTTGTTCTCCCTCCGGATTGAATATTCGCAGAACTTCTAACAATTACCTGTGTGATTGGCAAACCACCTATTAAACCAGAAATTACATTTCCTGTTCCTTGTGCAAATAATTCTCTGTTTGTTGGTGTAACATTTTTATGAGGATCTAATTTATCTGTTGCTTCTACACATAAAAGTGTTTCTAAACTTGCCACTAAGGCTATTGTAAAGGCGGTAATCCAAATTGCAGGGTTTGTAATTGCACTAAAGTTAGGAAAACTGAATTGACCTAAAAAACTATCAAAATTATCTGGAACAGGAACAGCTACAAGGTGTTCTACTGAGATATTTAGATTAGAACCCTGGGTGAAAATATAAAATACAATTCCGACAACAACAGCTACCAAAGGACCTTGAACCAATTGAAAAATTTTACCTTTTTTAGAAAGTATGTTAGACCACAATAATAAAATACCTATGGAAATCAATGCAATTATTGTTGCTCCAAGACTCACGTTTCCGCTTATTAATGCATTAATAGCTTTTAAAAGTTCCGTTAGTGTGTTTTCCCCATCTATCTGTAGAAAAGCAAAATCTCCTTGAGGATCCTTGTCCATTCCAAAAAAGTGAGGTATTTGCTTTAGTATAATTATAATACCAATTCCGGTAAGCATTCCTTTAATTACGGAAGACGGAAAATAATAACCAATAATTCCTGCTTTTAATGCTCCAAAGATTAATTGAATAATACCACCTAAAACTACAGCAACTAGAAAGTCTTCATAACCTAAAGTTTGTATTGCTGTAAAAACAATTGCAGCTAAACCTGCTGCTGGACCACTGACTCCTATTTTTGATCCTGATAAGGCACCTACAGCAATACCTCCTATAATTCCTGCAATTAATCCAGAGAAAAGAGGTGCGCCACTAGCTAAAGCAATTCCTAAACAAAGAGGTAATGCTACGAAAAATACGACGATACTTGCAGGTATATCGTTTTTAATATATTTAAACATATAGATGTAATATTTTGTCTCTAAATAAAAATATTTAGAGATTTTGAAATTTAAAAAATGATTGAATTTGTCTTAATTAACTTGATGTTACGACAAAAATTTGGGTGGTGGAGTTGTGTTTTTTGGATATTGTGAAGTGTATGTTTTGGATTGAAAACTCACATTTTTCTTCTTTTGAATTCTGTTTAGTAATAAAGTACCAAATTGTTCTGTCGGGTAAATTTTTATTTCTAAATCTTTTGCAGCTTCATTACTTTCCTTGCCTTGATTTTCTTCTTCTTCACCCATATCTAGAAAAAAAGATACATCATTTCCGTTGTCAAACATACTAATTACTGCAGGAGTAATTAGGGCGGTTGAAAACATAAGGGTAAAAAAAAGTGCTATTTTAATTTTCAATTATTTTTTATTTATAGCAAAAATAATAAAGGTTTTCGAAATAGTTGTTAATTAAAAATTAAAAATTAGACAATATCTTTATGTCTTCGGCAATTATCCATCCTAATTTTCCATCTTTAATTTTAACTTTTTTCCAATTGTCTACAACATCCAAAACAATAACTTTTGTGCCTTCGTGTAATTTGAAAACTACTTCTGAATTTAATGTAGGTGCATTTCTAATTTCAGTTTCTTCAGCAAAGACGATTGCTGGATTATTTGTTCTAGATGTATTATATTGATTATAAGTTATAAATAAGGAACCTAATAATAATATGAAACTCACAATACTTGTAACAAAATATAATCGTTTTTTAGATGGAGTTTCAGCAAAATAGAATAATAAAAAGAATAAACTACCAAATATAGAAAAGGTAATTACAACAATAGCCCATTGATCATAAGATAGTCTTTGTAAATAATTTTTATTAAGTTTTTGTAAAACAGTTTTTGGTAACTCTTCAATATTATCTAATGCTAATCGTTTTGCAAACACTAAATTATTTCTTACATCTTCATTAGAAGGATCTAAATGAAGCGCTTTTTCATAATAATAAATAGAAGGACCAACTTTGTTCAGTTTGTAATACGAATTTCCTAAATTATAATATAATTCTACAGATACTAATTTATTATATTCTATGATTTCATATTCTTTTATTGCATCTCCGAACTTTCCCGCTTTGTACAAGTCGTTGGCATTAACAAACAAGCTATCTAAATTTTGCGCGTTTACTAAGTTCGTTGTGATTAATAATAAAAATAATATTTTTTTCATTTTTTGAGTAAATATTTTACCTAATCCCAATTTAGGCATTTTTATAATTGTTTATCTAATTGGACAATAACTTGTTTCGTTCTCTCAAATTCGGCTTCCATTTCTGTAGTTGTTATTTGTGAATAACGAGCCATATCAGAATGTTCTAAGACTTCGATAAATTGATTAATAGTTTTTGTCTCAATGGACTTATTCTTTAAAATATCAGTAATTTTTTCTTTGCTAATGTCTGCAGTTTCAATACCTAACTTTGCTTTTAAGTAATTGTGTAACGCTCGCTCTAAAGCTTCGTAGAAAGGTTCTTTTTCACCCAGTTGCTTCTTAGCTTCAGATAGATATTTTTTTGCTAATCTCTCTGCTTTTCTTTGCTTGTTTCCAACAAGATCATTGTTTCTTTTTTGATTATTTTTGGCGACAACAATGCCAATCGGTATAGCGATTAGGGGTAGCAAAAATAAAATATAAAACAAGTTCGATTTAAAAAAATCGCTGGTATCAATAACTTCTAAACTGGTTTTAGTTTGAATATATCTAAAATTATTACCCGTAGAAGTAACGTTTTGCTTTCTTATCGAATTTGTATCTACAACTGGTTTTAATTCTTTTCCCTCTAAAACGTCAACAAATAAATCATCAGTAACAATTGTGTGATATTTTTTTTCTTTCGGATTAAAGTATGAGAATGAAACGTTGGGTATTTTATATTTGCCTTTGTATTGAGGAACAATAGTATATAAATCTGAAACCGAGCCTGAAATTCCACTTGAATTTACCCGAACTCTTTCGTTTCTTTCTGGTTGATATTTTTCTAGTTCA
>JAQXAP010000046.1 GCA_029252865.1 Polaribacter sp. | reverse complement strand
TACTTTTAATTTCATTTTCTGTTACTTGCTTAGTCCTTTTATTCTATGTTACTGGTTTTATGATTCCACAAAAAGCAGAGGAATTATTAGAAGAAACCTACCCAGAATATAAATTATCTAAAAATCTGTAACAAATTCAATTTTTAAGCTAAAGAAGATTATTAAGCAACTCATGGAAGACAAAGAAATTACTGTGTTAGTTTCTTGTCACGATTTAACGCAGGTAACCGAATTTTGCGCGAGAATTGTCGTTTTAGACAAGGGAAATGCGGTAAAAGATATTAAACCCATCTAAAGAAACTTTAGAAGAATTAGAAAGCTATTTTTCTGTATAGGCCTTCTATTCTTTAATTATTGCTATTTTTACACTCTTATGTATACTATTTTCCAAAGAAAGTAGTTTTAAATAAGAGTTTTTTGTTTTCTTAGCCAAAGAAAATAATCGTCTAATCAATACTTATTTTTGTGAAATTTATTAAAAAAATAGTTTCAGTTATTTCTGTATTAACAATTTTATCTTCTTGTAGCACAAGAAAAGATACTATTGTCAGTAGAAACTGGCATTCTTTAAATACAAAATTCAATGTACTTTTTAATGGTAAAGAGGCTTTCAAAAAAGGAATTGATGGCATCAATGAAAGCTACAAAGATGATTGGTTTGAACAATTACCAATAGAACCGATTAAATTTGAGAGGGAAAAAATAGACATTCCAAAATTTTATAATAGTATAGGTGCTGGCTTTGGTGATGCTAAAGATGAAGAAAAGAAAGCGTCTACACCTTTTGGTATTGCCGAAGAAAAAGCGGTAAAAGCGATTCAGAAGCACGGAATGAATATTGCAGGTGAAGAACGAAATAGTCAAATTGATGATGCTTACCTTTTATTGGGAAAAGCCCGTTATTATGATCAACGTTTTATACCTGCAATAGAATCTTTTAACTACGTAATTTCTAGTTATCCTTTTGCCAATTTAATTAATGAAACTAAAATTTGGAGAGCAAAAACGAATATTAGATTAGATAATGAAGAATTTGCTATTGAAACTCTAAATTTACTCCTAAAAGTAAAAGACACCTTAGAATTAGAGTTACCCGAAGACATTAAAGAGCACGGTTACACTGCACTTGCGATGGCTTATGTGAAAATGGATAGTATACAAAAAGCGAAAAAATTTCTTATTAAAGCCACAGAAACTATAAATAATAAAGATCAAGGAGCAAGAAACCTGTTTGTTTTGGGTCAAATTTATAGTTCAGAAAACAAGAAAGATTCTGCCTCAGTTATTTTTAAAAAAATAATCAATTTTAGAAAAGCACCTGAGAAATATAAAATACACGCTAATATAGAATTGGCTAAAAATACAACTAGCGATTCTGCTTCTGTTGTTATTTTAAATAAAATGCAAAAACTAGTTAAAAATAGAGATAATAGAAAATACCTAGACGAGCTTTATTATCAAATTGGTCTTTTGCATGAAAAAAATGATAGTATCGATTTAGCAACCGCCTATTACAACAAATCGTTAAGAACTAATTCTGATAATATTAAACAGAAAACTTTTACATTCGAAAAATTAGGAAACATCAATTTTAAGAATTCTAAATATCAATTAGCAAGTTCTTATTATGATAGTATTATAAACATTGCTACAGATACCTTAAATTTAAGAATAAGACGTATTAAACGGAAGCACCGAAACTTAGCTTCTCTTATAAACTTTGAAGAAACTGTAACTCGAACAGACAGCATTCTTAAAATAGCTTCACTCTCTAAAGAGGAACAAGAAACTTTTTTTAAAAAATATATAGCAAATTTAAAGAAGAAAGATGAGGAAATTGCTCAGTTAAAACTAAATCAACAAGCTTTTGGAGCATCTTTTGGTGGTAATTCGTTAAAATCTAATAAAAAAGGAAAATGGTATTTCTATAACTCTCAATCATTAGGTTTTGGAAAAACAGAATTTAAAAAAATTTGGGGAAATAGACAATTAGAGGATGATTGGAGATGGTCTTCTAAAATTTCAACAAATAATAAAAAGAAAGATACCTTAAAAATAAACCCAATAAGTTTGCGCTACGATTTGGCGAGTTATATAAAAACGATTCCCACAGATAAAAATAAAATTGACACGTTAATTTTAGATAGAAATCAAGCTTTATATGAATTAGGACTTATCTATAAAGAACAATTTAAAAACACCAAATTAGCTATTGAAAGACTAGAAAGAGTAGCTTCTTTAGATCCTAAAAAAGAATTAATCTTACCTATAAATTGGCACTTATATCAGGTTTACAAAGATGTTGGTAATCAAAAAAAATCTGACAAACACCAAAACATAATTCTTACAAAGTACACAAACACCATTTTTGCAAAGACAATTAGAAATCCAAATAAAAAAATTGAAGAGGAAATCTCGGTTGATGAAATAGAAAATCTGTATAAAGAAATTTACTATTTGTACAAGGATAACAAATACCAAGAAACGGTTGCAAAAGTTGTAGACATTCTACCTTCAATAGAAAATTCAAAATTAATTGCTAAATTCGAACTTCTGCGAGCCTATGCAATAGGGAAGTATACTGACAAAAAAACTTATAAATTTGCATTAGAAGCAATTGTGATTAAGTATGGTAATACGGCAGAAGGTAAACAAGCAAAAAAAATAATAGAACAATTAAGTAAATAATTATGTTTAGTAGTAAAGACAAAAAACCTCAAAAAAATAAAATTATGGAAAGAAATGTTATCGCTAAAAACACAACAATTGTTGGAGATATCAAATCTGATGGAGATTTTAGAATTGATGGTAGTTTAGAAGGAACTCTAACTACTGATGGTAGAGTAATTATTGGAACTAATGGTTTTATTAAAGGAAAAGTAGAAGCCACTAATGCAGATATAGAAGGTAAATTTTCTGGAGAACTTTTGGTGTCGAATACATTAACTATAAAAGCCACAGCAAATATTTCTGGAAATGTTGTTGTCGGAAAACTTTCTGTAGAGCCAGGAGCTTCTTTTAATGCAACATGTGCTATGAAAGGAAGTGTGAAAGAATTAAATTCTATTGATGACCAAAAAAGACAATCAGAAAAAACCGCTTAATACGGCAATTAAACTCTCTGGTGCAGGTTTGCAAATGGGCATAACCATCTATTTAGGATTCTTATTAGGTGAATGGTTAGATGTAAAATTTGAAACCTATTTTTTAACAAACACCATAACTTTAATCGCCATATTTTTAGCAATGTATTCATTAATTAAACAAGCTAATAAAATTAATGATTAGAAGTATTATTGCATACACTACTATTTTCTTTTGCACATTTATTATAAGTTTTTCTCTTCACAAATACTTAATTGATGTGCGTGAAATAATTTTACCTTTTTCACTAAAAAAAGCATATCTCTTTCATCTCGGATTTTCACTGATTATCTGCACAAATTTCGAGGCAATTTCTAAGGTTGAAAAAATTTTTGATCAATTGGGTTATATTTACCTTGGCACTATCTTATTAAAACTAATTACCTTTATTGCAATATTCTATAAATCAATTGTTACCGAAGAAATTCTGCCATTTGCAACAAGAATATCATTATTAATTCCAATGATTATTTTTTTATTAATAGAAGCATTTATCGTGGCAAAAATTTTGCGGAAAAACCAATAATAAAAAATTGCTCTAAAAAAGGTTTGTGGTTTTGAATTATTACATATCTTTGCGCCGAATTTAGAAAGCGGATTTTTACAATGAAGATTGCACAAAAAACAATCAAGTTTCTTTTTATAGTAGTACTAACGTTATTTACTTCATTAGGTTTTGCCTCAGAAACTGATAAAAAGCACGACAACCAAAATGATGGTGGTCAAGTGAATACTCAAGAAGAGGTAACAGCTTACATTAAGCATCACCTTAAAGATTCTCATGATTTTACACTTTTCTCGTATTCTTCTGAAGAAGGTAAAAGAGAGCACTTAGGTTTTCCTTTGCCAGTAATTCTTTGGACAAGTGAAGGTTTGGTTTCATTTATGTCATCAGAATTTCATCACAATGATGATGGGCATGTAATCGTCGAGAAAAAAGGATTAAAGTTCGCAAAAATACACAGCAAAATTTATGAGTTAGATAAAGAATCTTCAATAGTTTCTTTTGATGAAACACATCACGCAACTAATGCGCAAACAGTTTTAGATTTTTCTATTACCAAAAGTGTAGTTGGTATTTTATTCGCAGGTCTTTTAATGTTTTTAGGCTTTTCGAGATTAGCAAAACAATACAAAACTAGAAAAGTACCAAAGGGATTAGGACGTCTTCTAGAACCTTTAGTAATATATGTTAGAGATGAAATAGCAAGACCAAACATTGGAGAGAAAAAATATAAAAAGTTCATGGGCTTTTTATTAACAGTATTTTTCTTTATTTGGATTTTAAATTTATTGGGTTTAACTCCATTAGGTTTTAACGTGACAGGACAAATAGC
>JAQXAP010000045.1 GCA_029252865.1 Polaribacter sp. | reverse complement strand
TCTGGCGGAACTGTCAGCTTTCTTTTAGTTAGGTCTATCCAAGCTCCATATACTTTTATAATTGCTGATAATTTTCCAGCTTCATTAAAAACGTTATGTATTATTTTCCAACGTTCATTATTTTTAGATAAACCAGATAGTTTAAGATCTACAGTAATGTTTTCTCCTAAATGTATTTCTTTTCTAAAAGAAGTTTCTTCCGTAAATAAAATAGGACCAATATTGTGTTGTGTAAATTCTTCTAAGGAGAAATTTTGATCTCTAAAATATCTTACCCTAACTTCTGCTGCATAATCATTGTATGCCGTGTGACGCATGTGTCTGTTTGGGTCAAAATCAGACCATTTTGAGGTAAATGTTACTTTAAAACTCATTTTAGTTTATTTAAAATCCTGATAATATGAAATGTTATAAGGCTATATTATAAATTTTGTGCGCATTTTAATAAGTTACTACTTGTTTCATGGTTTTAGTTTTAATTCACTTAAAACATTTAGTGCTTCAAAAACGTACACATCTTTAGATAAATTTTTGTGCCATGCTAATCTTCTGTCTGCTAAAACGGTATCTTTTTTAACGAGAGAAAGCTCATATTTTGGAGAGGTGAAATTTAAATCAGATTTATAATCGAAGACAGATTTAAATTTTTGAGCTCCTTTTTCTTGGGCTATATTTTCTTTGTCGAACGTTTTATAGTTTAAAGAAAAAGAAGTGTTATCTTGATTATCTTTTAACCATTTTGCATATTCACTTATCAATATAAATTTAGAATCAGAAGCAATTCTTTTTTTGCTGTTGAAGATTACTTCAGAAAAGTTTTCATAAGAATTTGTTTGAGTGTATTCTGCTTGATTTACTTTATCCCATATTAATGCACCATCTAAATCTCTTTCACCAAATTTCATGTAACTATATCTACTTGGTAAAGCGATGTCTGAATAAACACCTTCAATTTGAGTTGAACCACCATTAATTCTATAGAATTTTTGGATGGTCATTTTTAGGGCTCCTAAATTTTTGTTGTATTTCGTGTACTGATTAATTGGTAGTAAACTTTGTACAGTGCCTTTGCCATAAGTTTGGTTTCCTCCAATAATAACAGCTCGCTGGTAATCTTGCATTGCAGCTGCAAAAATTTCTGATGCTGAGGCAGAAAATTCATTTACAAGAACTACCACAGCACCTTCCCATTGAATCTTTGGGTCAATATCTTTTTTAATAATTGGGTTTTCACCTCTATATTTTACTTGAACAATAGGTCCTTCATTAATAAACAAACCACTAATTTCTATAGCAGTTTTTAATGAACCACCTCCGTTATTTCTTAAATCTATAATCAATCCTGTAACACCTTCTTTTTTCAATCTTTCAATTTCTTTCTCCATGTCTGTTGCGGAATCTCTGTAGTTTTTTTCGTCAAAATCTATATAAAATTTGGGTAAATTAATAATGCCATATTTTTCACTTTCTTTTTCAACAATACTAGACTTTACGAAAGTTTCTTCGAGTTCTACGACATCTCTGGTAATTGAAATTGTTTTGTTAGAACCATCTAATTTTTTCTTAACGGTGAGTCTTACTTCGGTTCCTTTTTTACCTTTGATAAATTTAATAGCATCATCTAGACGCATACCGACAATATCTAAAGCTTTTTCATTTCCTTGCGCAACTTCTAAAATAATATCACCAGCTTCGAGTTCTCCTTGTTTCCATGCTGGACCTCCAGAAACCAACTCGACAACGTGTGTATAGATTCCTTTTTTCTGCAATCTAGCACCAATTCCTTCTAGTTTACCAGACATATTTTGATCAAAACGTTCTTTAATACTCGGAGCCATGTATGTTGTATGTGGATCAAACGCACCAACAACGCTATTTAAAAAAGTAGAAAACCAATCTTCATGCTCTAATTCTTCAATTCTGATATATAAATCATCCATATTATTAAGAACTTCTATGCGCGCTTCTTCTTCTATAGTTTCAAAACTCTTAAGTTTATATTCTTCATCTTTTATTAACTCTTTTTCCTGTTTTTTAACTTTATCTTGTATTCTAATTAATGTACTTAACTTTAGTTGCTTTCGCCAGTATTCTATTAATTCATTTTCATCTTTAGCGAACGATACTTTTTCGTAATCCACATCAATAGTTTCTTTCTTCTTGAAATTAAAAGGTTTAGCTAATAAATCTCCATAATAAGATTTTGCATTTTTAATTTTATTCGTAAATTGTTCGTATACCAAATTGTAAAAAGAGACATCTTCTACTAGTAGTTGATTATCAATTTCATATTTAAATTTCGAAAAAAGTTTAATATCATTTTGGGTAAAATATCGTTTATTAGGGTCTAGTCCGTTAATAAATTCATTGAATACATATTCAGAAAAATCATCATTCATGTCTTTTACAACAAAATGACTTCTAGTGAGAATATTCCTTAAAATATATATTAAAATTTTATCTTTTTCAGGATCTGAGTTAGTATTTGATGCTTGAGCTCTTATACTTATTAAGAATATTAGGGATGCTAATAGAATTGTAGTGATTTTAAATTTCTTTTTCATAAATTTTATATCCTGATAATGTTTCTGTGCTTGCGAGTTGTTACTTGCTAATCTAATAAAATAATCCCGTTTGTAACAAATAAATTTCTTTTAAAACAGCAGAAATAATTTCTATTTTTTTAAATCTTAAAATGATAAAAAACAACTTTGATTTACTACAATATTACGTAAAATAGCAAAATTTTATTCTTTACAAAATGTTAAAAAGAAAATAATATAAAATCAATTACATTTGTATTAAAAAATTCAAACATGCAAGACAAACCATTAATTTTAATAACTAATGATGATGGAATTACTGCTCCAGGTTTACGAGCATTAATTGGAATAATGAATAAAATAGGGGAAGTAGTTGTAGTTGCACCAGATAGTCCACAAAGTGGAATGGGACATGCAATTACAGTTGATAATGTTTTGACCTGCAACCCAATAACAATTGATGAAGGACCACAGTTAGAGTATACTTGTTCTGGTACACCTGCAGATTGTGTTAAAATGGCTGTAAATGAAATTTTAAATAGAAAGCCAGATTTGTGTGTTTCAGGTATTAATCATGGATCTAATGCTTCAATAAGTGTAATTTACTCGGGTACAATGAGTGCGGCAATAGAGGCAGGGATCGAAGGTGTACCAGCAATTGGTTTTTCTTTGTTAGATTTTAAATGGCATGCAGATTTTAAGCAATCAGAAGAATACATTAAAATGATTACTTTAAATGCTTTGCTTAATGGTATTCCAGAAGGTATTGTATTGAATGTAAATATTCCTAAATTAAAGAAAGAAGAGATTAAAGGGATAAAAATTTGCAGACAAGCAAATGGTTATTGGAAAGAAAATTTTGATAAACGTAAAAACCCAATGGGTAAAGAATATTATTGGCTTTCCGGTGAGTTTGTCAATAAAGACAAAGGTCAGGATACAGATATATATGCTCTAGAAACTGGCTATATTTCTTTGGTTCCTGTTCAATTTGATATGACAGCGCATCATATGATTCAAAAATTAAATTCATGGGAACTATAAAAAAGGATGTCTTAATAGGAATTTTAATTTCTTTGTTTGCCACTTTTGGCGGCGTGTTCTTGTATTTAGAATATTTTTCGAGATATGAATTTTACGAAACCATAGATTTAATTAAAGAAGGAAGATTGTATGGTAAAGTATTGTCTTTAGCAGCAATTCCTAATTTGTTTGTTTTCTTTATTTTTATTAAAAAGAAGCAAGATTACAAGGCGAAAGGAGTTTTATTATCAACCATTTTAATTGCATTTACAACTTTAGTTTTAAAGTTTTTCTAATTTAGAAGGTATGAAATATTACATCATTGCTGGTGAAGCATCCGGGGATTTACATGGTTCAAATTTGATGAAGGCATTGTATCAAGAAGATGCAAATGCAGATATTCGTTTTTGGGGTGGAGATTTAATGCAATCCACTGGTGGTCATCTAGTAAGTCATTATAAAGAAAGGGCTTTTATGGGCTTTTTTGAAGTGTTAATGAATTTATTTAAAGTATTAGGTTTTATCAAATTTTGTAAAAAAGATATTGCTAAATTTAATCCTGATGTTGTTGTTTTTATCGATAATTCAGGTTTTAATTTACGCGTTGCAAAATGGGCAAAAGAAAAAGGCTTTAGAACCAATTATTATATTTCCCCGCAAGTTTGGGCAAGTAGAGCTGGTAGAGTGGAAGCTATCAAAAGAGATATAGATCAAATGTTTGTAATTCTTCCTTTTGAAAAAGCATTTTATGAAAAATACGATTACAAAGTTCAGTTTGTTGGTCATCCATTAATTGACGGAATTGCTGATAGAAAACAAGTAGATGAATTAGCTTTTAAGAAAGAGCATAATTTAACTAACAAACCCATTATCGCTCTATTGCCCGGCAGTAGAAAGCAAGAAATTACAAAAATGCTTTCCGTAATGTTGTCTTTAATTGATGATTTTTCTGAGTATCAATTTGTAATCGCAGGCGCACCAAGTCAAGATTTAAGCTTTTATCAGAAAATTATAGCAAAAAGAAAGGTCAGTTTCATCAACAATAAAACGTACGATTTACTAAGTATTTCTTATGTTGCTTTAGTTGCTTCCGGAACAGCAACTTTAGAGACAGCTTTGTTTAAAGTGCCACAAGTTGTATGTTATAAAGGTGGCAATATTTCTTACCAGATTGCGAAGAGAATCATTACTTTAAAATTTATTTCTTTGGTGAATTTAATTATGGATAAAGAAGTAGTAAAGGAATTAATTCAAAATGATTTTAATAGTAAAAATTTAAAAACAGAGTTAACGAAGATTTTAGAAGAGAGTCATCGTGAAAAGTTGTTTTTAGAGTATTTTGAATTAGAAAAATTACTAGGAGGTAAAGGCGCTTCTGAAAAAGTTGCTAAACAAATTGTTAGTAAAATAAAATAAAAGATAAGTTGAAGAAAATATTAGTTTTAGTTGTTGTTTTTTCTGTGGTAATGAGTTCTTGCTCATCCTCTAAAAGAGTTGTTAAGAACAATAAAAAACCTATTACTAAGGTTGATAGAATAGTTGCAAATGCCTTAAAATTTAAAGGTACTCGTTACCGATTTGGGGGCACAACAAGAAGTGGAATTGATTGTTCTGGAGTTGTTTATGTTGCTTTTGGAGATGAAAATATACATTTACCGAGAGTATCAAGAGATATGGCTAAAAAGGGTCGGAAAATCGCTTTAAGTAAAGTTAAAAAAGGGGATTTACTATTTTTTAGAACTTCTAACCGAAGAAAAAGCATTAACCATGTTGGGTTAGTTGTTTCTCATAAAAAAGGAGAAATTAGTTTTGTTCATGCAACATCTTCGAAAGGAGTTATTGTTTCTTTATTGTCAGAAAAATACTGGAAAAAAGCATTTGTAAAAGCAACTAAGATTCTGTAATCAGTCGTTAAAGTTATTTTCACTAACTTTAACTTGCTATGAAAAGGTTACTATATTATTTACCCTTGCATTTTGTTGTGCTTGGTATTCTTGGAATATGTTTTCAGTTTTTTACTAAACTTTGGAATCTTAACTCGAAAGAGACTCTGTTTTTATTAGGCTTTCTTACGATTCTTGTTTATGTAATCAAGAACAGAGTTTTAAGAACACTCCTTACTTTTTTATTATTCTTTTTTATTGGTGTCTCTTCTGTATACATTAATGATCACCGGAATTATGATTCGTTTTATGAACATCATCTAGAAGAAAATTCAACTTTAATCTTACAAATTTATTCCGTTTTAAAATCAGGAAATTATTATCACAAATATGAAGCAAAAGTTCTTAAGGTTGATGATAAAAAAGCAACAGGAACTATACTGCTTAATATTAAAAAAGATAGCACTTCTATTCCTTTAAAAGTTGATAATCAGTTGCTTTTAAAACCTGTTTTAAAAGAATTGATTCCACCTTTAAACCCAAATCAATTTAATTACAAATCATACTTAGCCAAACAAGGCATTCATCATGAATTATTTTCAGAGAAGGGTCAGTTTTTGAAGCTAAATTCTAAAAAATCTACTTTGTTGGGTTTGTCAGCAAAGTTTAGAAATCAGATTCAAGAATCATTAAATGATTATAATTTTAAGAAAAATGAGTTATCTGTTATTTCCGCTTTATTGTTAGGACAACGACAAGATATTTCGAAAGAGTTAATAAAAGATTATCAAAGAGCAGGTGCGGTTCATATTTTAGCCGTTTCTGGTTTACATGTAGGTGTTATTTTATTGATTTTAGCTTTTATTTTTAAACCTGTAGAAAGATTGAAATATGGTAAATTTGTAAAAACGATTATCATTGTTTTTTTGCTTTGGATGTTCGCCTTTATCGCAGGTCTTTCGGCATCGGTAGTTAGAGCAGTTACTATGTTTACCTTTTTAGCGATAGGAATGTCGTTTAAAAGAAAAAACGTAGTTGAGTTTTCATTTATTTCTTCGATGTTTTTCTTATTGTTGATCAAACCAATGTTTTTATTTGACGTTGGTTTTCAGTTAAGTTATGCAGCTGTTTTTGGTATACTTTGGACACAACCAAAAATGTATAACGTTTGGAAGCCAAGGTTCAAAATTTTCGATTTTTTTTGGCAATTGGTTACAGTTTCTATTGCTGCTCAGATCGGTATTTTACCTTTAAGTATTTATTATTTTCAACAGTTTCCTGGCTTGTTTTTAGCATCGAATTTGGTTGTTATTCCTTTTTTAGGTGCAATTTTAATAGGAGGTGTTTTAGTGATAATTTTATCCCTTTTAAATATATTACCTCAGTTTTTAGCAGATTTTTATGGAATTATTATTTCTTCTATGAATGCATTTATAAGCTGGGTTTCTCATCAAGAAGAATTCTTGTTTAAAGAAATTTCTCTTTCATTTCAGTTGATGCTGTGTTGGTATGCTGTTATCTTTTTATGTGTTTATTTTTTATTGCGTAAAACAACAATAAAACTTATTTACTTTTTCATTTCTGTCGCTTTATTGCAAAGTGTTTTTCTTATTGAATCATATAAGCATAAATCAAAAGAAGAAATAATCGTTTTTCATAAAAGTAGATTTTCTATGATTGGAAAAAGAATAGGTAAGCGAGTCCTCGTGCAGCATAACATAGATAGTTTAAGGTTCTTTAAGGAAAATAGTATTAAATCATACAGTATGGCAGAGAGTATAACTGAAATAAAAGAAACGAACTTTAAAAATATTTTCAGTTTTTCTAATAAAGATATCTTATTGATAGACAGCTTGGGTATTTATCAGATTTCAGGACTGAATGCACCAATTGTTGTTTTACAATATTCGCCTAAAATTAATATGTCAAGATTGATTAAAAAGATAGAACCATCGCAAATTATTGCTGACGGGTCCAATTACAAAAGTGATGCAATCCGATGGGAAAATATATGTTTAAGAAATAACGTTCCTTTTCATTATACTGGGGTAAAAGGAGCTTATGTTTTAAAAAATTAATCTTTAGTTATTTTAAATTCTGGTTTAAATTTTTTGTTGTAAGCTTCAAATTGTTCTTTGTTTGTTATGCTCTTGTAATCTTCGTCTTTAAATAATTTTAAATACAATTCTAATTGGTTTGGATTGTAATAACCTCTTAAAGGCATTATAAGATCTCCATTTTCGTTCATAAACACAATAGTTGGGTATGCATTAATTCCTATAGAATTCGCAAATTTATGAGAGCTATTTCTCCTGTTTTTCTTCGTCTTGTCATAATTAGGATTTCCATAAGAAACTCCTTTATAATTTACAGTTTCATTACCTTCTCCATTAAATTTAACAGCGTAATAGTTTTTGTTTACGTAGTCTGCAACATCTTTATTTTGAAATGTGTTTCTATCAAGCATTTTACAAGGCCCACACCAATTGGTATAAACGTCCATCATTATTTTTCTTGGTTTAGTCTTCTGAAGTTTTAAAGCTTCATTTAATGAAATCCAATTTATTTTTTGAGCTTTTGTTTGTAGGTTAAAAGCTAAAATTGTTAAAAGTAGTATTGTTTTTTTCATGATTGTTTAGAGCACAAATTATATGCCAATTTTATAAAGTATTTTATTAGTTATCGGATAAGATCAGAAAGTAAACTTACATAAGTAAAGAAAGCACCAAAAATGATGCCTCCCTTATATTTTTTATTAATGTTGATTATCGGACTCCGTGCATTAGTTTTTTTAATAACGGATGCAGGGCAAAGGAAACTAGACCCAGGGCTACTGGAACTATTGTGAAAATTAAAAAGAAATAAGACAAGCCGCTTTCTTGAGATATTTTTTCAATATCACCTCCAATATAATGAGCTAATTTATTTCCTATAGCGATTGCTAAATAATATACTCCAAACATAAATGCAACCATTCTGGCAGGAACTAATTTACTCAAGTACGACAGTCCCATAGGAGATAAACACAATTCACCTAACGTATGAAATAAATAGGCTAAAACTAACCATATCATACTTAATTTAGCAGTTTTTGATCCTAATGGAATGTCTTTTGTAGCAAATGCTAACAATCCAAAACCAATAGCCATAATAATTAAACCTAAACCATATTTTACTGATGCTGGAGGATTGTATTTACTATCCCACAATTTTGTAAATAGTGGTGCGAAAATAATAATGAATAAAGAATTTAAAATGGCAAACCAAGTAATAGGTACCTCTGTTTCTGTAGCTTGAAATTCAATGTATAATTTATAAATGATGATCGCCCAAACAATTAAAAAACTAATTCCTAAGATTATGTTAGATAAGCTAATTTTACTAAATGTTTTATTAAATAATTTCACAAGCACATAGGTGATTACCAGCATAGGAATCACAGTTACTAATAAATCAATAATCTTAAAAATACTTCCGGCAGTTCCCTCTAAAATTCTATCTGTAAAATCTCTCGTATAAATAGGTAAAGAACCTGCGGCTTGCTCAAAAGCAGCCCAGAAGAAAATCGTAAATAAACAGAAAATTGTAAAGGCAATCATTCTATCGCGTTCTATTTTTGTGTATCTAGGAATTCTTACTATTAATAATATGATAAAAGTGATAGCAGCAATTAGTGCAAAAAATAAGGAATCAGACATTCCTGCTATTGAGAAATTTAATAACTGAATATTACCTATTTTACTCAAGGGGTCATTGATAATAAATATTAATGCTGAAACAATAAAAACAATAATTAATGAATAATCAAGCATTGAAAATGGATTCAATTTCTCTCCAGTTTTATTATTACTAGTAATATTGGTAGTATTGGTCTCTATTTTTTTTGGTTTATCACCTAGGCTGCCAAAAATAGATTGAGCATAATAAAATTGTAACATTCCTAACAACATAAAGATTCCGGCTAAACCAAAACCATAACTCCATCCAATTTTTTCTCCCACCCAACCACATAGCATGATTCCGATGAAAGCTCCTGCATTTACACCCATGTAAAAAATGTTATATGCACCATCTTTTTTGTCATCTTTACCAGCATACATTTTTGAAATAATAGAGGTCATATTTGGTTTAAAAAAACCATTACCAACAATCAATAAAGCAATTCCTATGTACAAAAATGTAGGTGTTTCAATCGCCATTGAAGCATGGCCAAGTGTCATTAACAGCGCACCAACAACAACAGCCATTCTGTAGCCTATTTTATTATCTGCGAGCCACCCGCCAACAATAGGAGTTAAATACACAAACAAGGCATAGGTTCCCAGCAAAGATAGGGCAGTAGACGTATCCCATCCCCATCCTGGGTTATTTCCTGAGATGGCTCCTGTTAAAAATATTACTAATATTGCACGCATTCCATAATAAGAAAATCGCTCCCACATTTCTGTAAAAAATAAAACAAAAAGTCCGGCAGGGTGCCCAAGAACTTTGTCTTTAAACATATTTTCGATATCTGTTGTCATAATTTTTATTGTAATTAAATATGAAATCTAAACTAATTATTCATTGTTCAATTCTAATTCTTCAGCACCGTGAGTTAGTCTTTTGAGAGGTTTTAATATGGCTATGATTAGTAGACCAAAAATTGTACAAAAAACAGCAATTCCCGTAAACACCTCAAATTCTCCAGCATCTTTAGATAATTCACCGACTAACCCCGCGACTTTATTTCCTAGCCCTGTTGCAGCAAAGTAAGCTCCCATCATAAAAGAAGCATATTTTATTGGCGCTAATTTCGTTATAAAAGATAAGGCGACTGGTGAAGCACATAATTCACCTATGGTATGAAATAAATATGCTAATACTAGCCAAATCATAGCTGATTTTTCAATAATTTTATCCCCATCCATAACTACTTCGGTACTCGCTTTACTCATAAAGAAAAAACCAAAAGCCATGATAATTACTCCAATAGCCATTTTAAATAAGGATGAGGATTCCTTCCCTTTTTTGGCCCATTTATACCAAAAATTTCCAATGACAGTTCCAAGAATTATAATGAAAAAAGCATTGATTGACTGAAAAACAGCCGCAGGAACTTCATTTCCTATTAATGGAATTGAGAAAGACAATATTCTATCAGTTTTTTGTTCAGTGTATAAACTCATTAATCCCCCCGCTTGTTCAAATGCACCCCAAAAAACGATAATTATTAAAAAGGATAAAAACATAACAAGCATTCTATCTTTTTCCTTTTTATTTAATGGTTTTTTCATTGCATCTTTATTTAAAGAATCTTTTGCGCCGAGAAACTCTCCAACACCTGTTAAGTATTTTAAACCATAAAAGTACATAACCTGACCTAAAGCCATTCCAATACCAGCTAATCCAAATCCATAATGCCAACCCCATTTAGCAGCAACAATTCCAACTATTAAAGCTCCTAAATTAATACCAATATAGAATACGTAAAAACCGATATCTCTTCTGTCATCACCCTCTTTATATAAACCTCCAACCATTGTAGATATATTTGGTTTTAACATCCCTACTCCTAAAACAATTAAAATTAGACCAGTGAAAAAAGCCCATTGTGCATCTATTGCAAGGACTCCATGTCCAAGACAAAGTAAAAGTCCACCAATCATTACAGCTTTTTTCTGACCAATAAATTTATCTGCAATCCATCCTCCCGGAATAGATGTTAAATAAACAAACATAGTATAGGTTCCGTAAAAAGATAAGGTTTCAGCATTTGACCAACCATAGCCAGATTGTGGGTCACCCATAATAACAGGTGCAGCCAAAAATAATGTAAGTATTGCTCTCATACCGTAGTATGAAAATCGTTCCCACATCTCTACAAAAAATAAAACATATAGTCCAACAGGGTGTCCAAAAAGTTCTTTCTGATGTGGTAATTTAGCTGTATTATTCATAAATTATCTATTTATTTAATTCGTTATTTAAATTTTCTTCGATGAAATTTGTCATTTTTGTAAACAGATTTAATCGTGTATTTCTACCCCTGTAAATTCCATGAGTTCTATCTGGAACAATAAACATATCAAATTGCTTGTTTGCTTCAATTAAAGAATTTATCATTCTAAAACTATTTTGTACATGCACATTGTCGTCCCCAGTTCCATGCACTAATAAGTATTTTCCTTTTAGTTTATCGGCATGATTTATTGGAGAGTTTTCATCATAACCGCTCGCATTTTCTTGCGGAGTTTGCATATATCGTTCTGTATACACAGAGTCGTAAAAACGCCAAGAAGTAACTGGTGCAACTGCAATGGCTGTGGTAAAAATATCATTTCCTTTTAATATGCAGTTTGTACTCATAAAGCCACCATAAGACCAACCCCAAATTCCGATATTTTTATTATCAATATAAGACAGTTCCGCTAACTTTTTTGCTGCTGATATTTGATCTTCAACTTCAAATTTACCCAATTCTTTTTGAGTAATTTTTTTAAATTGTGCACCTTTAAAACCAGTTCCACGTCCATCTACACAAACCACAATAATTCCTTTTTGAGCTAACATATTATGCCAGTAATCATTAGCCCCATTCCATGTGTTTGATACTTGTTGAGAACCTGGCCCAGAATATTGAAACATTAATAATGGATACTTCTTGTTTTCATCAAAATCTAAAGGTTTTAGCATCCACATGTTTAAGTCATTTCCATTAATATTAATTGTTGAAAATTCTTTGGGACTCATTTTGTATTCAGCGATTTCCTTTTTTAAACGAGCATTGTCTTTTATCACTCTTAATAATTTTCCTTTACCAGAAAAAAGTGAATAAATTGGTGGAGTTTCAGCTGATGAATATGTATTAATAAAATAGTTTAAATTTTTACTAAAGGCAGCAGTGTTTTGACCATCACTATTACTTAATAACTTTTTGTTTTTACCATTTAAACCAATAGAATAAACACCTCTGTTTATAGATCCGTTTTCTACAGATTGATAATAAATAGTTTTTTTAGTTTCGTTAAAGCCATAGTAGTTAGTTACTTCCCAGTTTCCTTTTGTAATTTGATTGATTAGTTTTCCACTAAAGTTATAATGATATATATGATTGTAACCATCTTTTTCGCTTGTCCAAATAAAGCTATTGTCTGCTAAAAAAGTAAGATTATCTGTAATGTCAATATAAGCCTTGTCTGTTTCATTCAATAACAAAGTGGCACTGCTCTTTAAAGCATCTACTTTATGTAATTTTAAACTATTTTGATGACGATTCAAAGTCGTTGCAACTAAAATATCAGCATCGTTAGACCATTTAATTCTCGGGATGTATTCATAATCTCCCAAAGAAATTTTCTTTGTATTTTTTGAAGAGAGAGTATACATATGTAGAGTTACGTCTGCATTTTTTTCTCCTGCTTTTGGGTATTTAAAGACTTGTTGTTCAGGATACAAATCTTTTCCAACTATATCCATTGAAAACGTTGGAACCTCAGTTTCATCAAAACGTAAGAAGGCTAAGTAATCTCCAGTGCTGTTCCATTCAAAGGCTCTTACAAAGGCAAATTCTTCCTCGTAAACCCAATCTGTAATACCGTTAATAACATGATTCTTTTTTCCATCATTTGTAACCTGCGTAATTTTGTTTGATGATAGATTTTTTATGAAAATGTTATTGTCTTTTGCATACGCTACATTTCTATTGTCCGGAGAAAAAACAGGTTCCTGAATTTTTTCATCAATTAAAGTTACTTTTTGTGAAGCAATATCATAAGCATAATAAGTCCCCTTCTCAGAATAGCGATATATTCCTTCAAAGTTAGTTCCTAAAATTAGTTTTGTTTCATCATTATTAAAACTATACGAAGAGAAACTGTTTAAACCCTCTAAATCTCCACTATTTACAATAGTTTCTACTTTTTCTAGTGTTTTGTAGCTGTATTTATCTAAGGATACAGTTCTCGTTTTTCTATCATAATTTAAGACTGCATAAAAGTCCCCATTCATAGAATTTAAAGAATTCATTCTTTCTGCATAAAATGTTCCGTTCCAGATTTCTTCTATGGTAATTTCTTTGGTCTGTGAGGTGTATTGTGAGTTTGTTTGTGCAATTATTTTGCAATTAATAAAAAGTATTATTGCGACGAAAATAGGTATGTGCTTCATTCAGACTTTTTTTTGATAAAACTTTGCCAAGTTTACGGAAAAATCAGCAAAAAAAGCGTTAAAAAAGGAGAAAACTTGAATATTTACTAATGTTTTACCCGTTTCACTTATCTTTGTTCTTGATAGTAATATACCCCATTAAATGAGTAAACTTATTTCCGGTTTTTCTAAGTTAACAAAAGATGAAAAAATTACATGGTTAACAGAAAATTATTTCCATAATCATATAGAAAATGAGACTGTTATAAAGCAATATTGGAATAGCAATATCGATTTACAACAACTTCATGATGATTTTATAGAAAACACAATTTCTAATTTTTATATGCCTTTTGGCGTTGCTCCAAACTTTGTTATAAATGATAGAGCGTACGTCGTTCCTATGGTTGTAGAAGAAAGCTCTGTGGTGGCAGCAGCTTCTTTGGTGGCAAAATATTGGAGTACAAGAGGAGGTTTTAAAACTAAAGTAATTAGCACAACAAAAATAGGGCAAGTCCATTTTATGTTTGCAGGTGACAAAACTGAAATAGAGAAGTACTTTAATAAAAGCAAACCTGAATTATTCGCAGCCACGGCCTCCATTACAAAGAATATGAATAAACGTGGCGGCGGAATTTTAGATATAAAATTAGTAGATAAGACAGATAAATTAGAAAATTATTACCAATTGCATGTCACTTTTGAAACGAAAGATTCAATGGGAGCAAATTTTATAAATTCTTGTTTAGAAGCGATTGGTAAAAAATTTGAAAGAGAAGATATAGAAATTGTAATGAGTATTCTTTCTAATTACGTTCCGGAATGTTTGGTGAGGGCAGAAGTGAGCTGTAAGATTGCCGAATTAGGAGGAGAGAACCCGCAGAAGTTTGCAGAGAAATTTCACCAAGCAGTAAAAATTGCAGAGGTGGAGCCTTACCGAGCTGTAACTCATAATAAAGGAATTATGAATGGAATTGACTCTGTTGTTTTGGCAACAGGTAATGATTTTAGGGCTATAGAAGCTGGTGCGCACGCGTATGCCTCAAGAAATGGTCAATATTCTAGTTTGTCTCACTGTGATATTTCGAATGGAATTTTTAAATTTTGGATTGAAATTCCTTTAGCATTGGGGACAGTTGGTGGTTTAACTAGTCTACATCCAATGGCGAAATTATCTTTAGAAATGTTACAAAAGCCATCTGCCAAAACTTTAATGCAAATAATGGCAGCAGCGGGATTAGCTCAGAATTTTGCAGCTTTACGAGCCTTAACCACAAAGGGGATTCAGCATGGACACATGAAAATGCATCTGCAGAATATCTTAAATCAATTTAAGGCAAGTGACGAGGAAAAAGCAATAATTACCGCTTATTTTGATAAAAGAACAGTTACACATTCTGCCGTGGTAGATAAAATAGATTCTCTGAGAAGTCCCAAAACGAATTGGATTGATTTTTTAGATAAGAATTTAGTATCCTCTAAATTATTACAAATAAAAAAAGATATTAGTCCTCTTTTTGGAAAAATGAATGGGCAACAAATGATAGAGCATTTAAGTTTTGTGCTTCAGATTTCTAATGGTATGGTTGATATTGATTGTTCTGTTTCTATCGAGAAATCATCAAAAAGAAAACCGTTTTTAGATACAGATGGAGAGCTGCAGATTGGTTTTAAAGCATCAATGTTATCTGAAGAGCCAAATGAATTAAAGTTTAATTCTATTGAGGAGGCTATCAATGATTTGTGCGCTCAAATAGATAACTTTAAAACTCACTTTGAAACTGTAAAAGCTGAAAATCATCCGTTTTTTGGCGAGTTAGATTTTAAATATTGGCAGAAATTTCACGTAAAACATTTTACGCATCATTTTAAACAATTTGGTTTAATATGATGAATTATTATTCTAATGGAAAACTTTTATTAACAGGAGAATATCTTGTTTTAGACGGAGCTAAATCATTAGCTATTCCAACAAAATTTGGTCAAGATTTAATTGTTGAAAAGATTAAAGAGTCACAAATTATTTGGGGAAGTTTTACGCATAAAGGTGAGTGTTGGTTCGAAGCTGTTTTTGACCTGAAAAAACTGCGTTTAGTAAATTGTACGTTTAATTCTGAAAAAGAAGGTAATGCAGATGTTATAGCCGAAACCTTGTTAAGAGTTTTAAGAGAAGCAAAAGATTTAAACCCTGATTTTTTAAATTATGAAAATGGATTTCTTGTGAAAACAAATCTTACCTTCCCAAGAAATTGGGGTTTAGGAACCTCATCAACTTTAATAAATTCTATTGCTTCTTGGGCAAAAGTAGATGCTTTTCAATTATTATGGAATTCCTTTAAAGGAAGTGGTTATGATATAGCTTGTGCTCAAAATAATACCTCAATTTTTTATCAAATAGAGAATAAAAAACCTGTTGTGAATCAGGTAGAATTTAATCCTGTTTTTAAGGAAAAATTGTTTTTTGTACACTTAAATAAGAAACAAGATTCAAAAGAAGGAATAGCGAAGTTTAGAGAAAGTAATATTAATTTCGATCAAGAAATAAAAAGAATTTCAGCGATCTCTGATGCGTTTTTAAACGCGAATACATTAGAATATTTCGAAAGTTTAATTGTTGAACACGAGAGAATCATAAGTTCAATTGTAAAGCTGAAACCAGTAAAAGAAAAGTTATTTCCAGATTATTTCGGTGAAATAAAAAGTTTAGGAGCTTGGGGAGGAGATTTTGTTTTGGTAACAGGAAACTCAGAAACACCGGAGTATTTTAAAAATAAAGGCTTTGAAACAATCCTTGCGTATTCAGAAATGATTTTATCATAAAAGTTTTAATTCGCATCTTTATAGATTTTACAATTAATGGCTAAATGTTTACTCGAATATTTCTGAAAAAAAAGTAGGTTTCTGAGAAGACAGAAAAATAAAAAATGAACAAAGTAATAATTATTGGAGGTGGTGCAGCAGGGTATTTTACAGCGATAAATGCAAAAGAAAATAATCCTGAATTAGATATTACTATTCTCGAAAAAGGGAAAGATGTTTTACAGAAAGTAAAAATTTCTGGCGGAGGTAGATGTAATGTTACACATGCGTGTTTTGAGCCAAAAGAGTTAGTTAAATTTTATCCAAGGGGAGAAAAAGAATTGTTAGGACCTTTTCATAAATTTATGACAGGAGATACTTTTGAGTGGTTTGAAAATAGAGGTATCCCTTTAAAAATTGAAGGTGATAACCGAGTGTTTCCCGAGGCAAATACAAGTCAGGCAATTATAGATTGTTTTCAGAATGCTGTTGATGATCTAGGGATTAAGGTGTTGAAAAACTGCGGTGTAAATTCGGTTTCTCAGCAAGAAGACAAGTGGGTTGTTAACACAAAAAAACAAGTTTTTGAAGCAGATAAATTAGTAATTGCTGCGGGTAGTTCGAAGAAAGTATGGGATTTGTGTGAAACCTTAGATCATGCTATCGTAGCTCCTGTGCCTTCATTATTTACTTTTAATATTAATGATAAAAGGCTTGTTGATTTATTAGGGACTTCTGTGCCAAATGCAACTGTAACTATTTCTAGCACGAAGCTAGAAGCATCAGGGCCTCTTTTAATTACGCATTGGGGTATGAGTGGTCCGGCAGTTTTAAAACTTTCTGCTTTTGGAGCAAGAATTTTAGCAGACAAAAATTACCAATATAATGTAGAGGTAAACTGGTTGTCAAGACCAACTGATAAAGTATTAAATGTACTCCTAAACTTAAAAAAGAAAGAACCTCGTAAAACAGCAATTTTAAAATCTCCATTTACCGAGGTTTCTAAAAGGTTGTGGGAACGTTTTGTTACAGCGGCGGGTATAAAAGGAAATCAAAATTGGGCAGATTTAACTACTATTCAGTTAGAACACTTGGCAAATCAATTAACTAAAGGAGTTTTTAATGCCAACGGTAGAACTACTTTTAAAGATGAATTTGTTACTGCCGGGGGAGTCGATTTAAAAGAAATTAATTTCAAACGTTTTGAAAGTAGGAAACATAAAAATCTATTTCTTGTTGGTGAAATATTAAATATTGATGCAGTAACTGGTGGTTTTAATTTTCAAAATGCTTGGACAGGTGGTTACATTTGTGCAGAGGCTTTAGCAAATACTTAAAAATAAATTATGGCAAAAACAGAATCTAATGAGTTTAAAGTGGGTAAAATAGCGCCTGACTTTAGTTTAATGAATACAGTCGATAACAAATATTATGCTTTAAATGATTTAAAAGGGGATAAAGGAACCTTAATCATGTTTATTTGCAATCATTGTCCTTTTGTAATTCATGTAAATGAAGAACTTATAAAAATGGCAAATGAATATCAAAATAAAGGAATACAATTTATCGCAATTAGCAGTAATGATGTTGTAAATTATCCACAAGATGCACCTCATTTAATGAAGAAATTAGCGCATGATTTGGCATATCCATTTCCGTATTTATATGACGAAACACAAAATGTTGCCAAAGCTTATGATGCAGCCTGTACACCAGATTTTTATCTTTTTGATGTTGATCTGAAATCAGTTTATCATGGTCAAATAGATGATTCTAGACCAGAAAATGGAAAGTCTGTTACAGGCAAAGATATGAGAAAAGCTATGGATAATTTATTACAGCATAAATCTGTTTTAGAAAACCAAAAGCCAAGTATTGGTTGCGGTATAAAGTGGAAATAACTAAATTAAAATAACAGTAAAAAAAATCGCTAAGTATAGTCTTAGCGATTTTTTTTGAAGTTTAGTTTTTAACAACCAACTATGTAGGTTATATTTTCTCAAATACGAGAGCTTCGGTATAATCTCCAATAAATTCAGTGTTATCAGAATAAAAAACCATTCTATCTTCTGTTAATTCCGCTAAATAATACTCGCTAATAAAACAGGTTTTATAATAATATTGACCATCTTTTTGAATCATACAATCTTTAAAGAGTAATTGTACTGTTTGTTCATTTTCGGTAAAAATTACTTTAGCTTCAAAGCTCTCACTTTCGCTTATTTCACCATAACACATTTTATTTCCAAGGGTAACTTCTAAATCTTCAATTCCAGGCTTAAAAGTGTATTTGTCGTCACTTAAACATTCAGTAGTTAAGAGAAAACCATCATCATTATCGTAAGAAGAAATTACTTCTGAGATTCTCCAGGTTGTTCCATTTGAGCCCTGAATGGTTTCTATAACGGATTGATTAAATAAAGGAATTGATTTTTTTTGATTTAAGTCGTCTTCTTTTGAATGACAAGCAACAAAAAATATACTTGAAATGATTGTAAGCATTAACAAATAAATAATTTTTCTCTCTTTCATAGCTTTTTTTGATAAAATATTATTGCAATGTTTAGACGTTTATTTTTATGAATTGTTACATGAAAATTAGGCTTATTTAAAAAACGTTTCTAATCTTTTGAAATTGAATAATATGCGATATATGGTAAATTATCTCCTCCAATATACAACGTGTTTTTATTTTGTTTCACAGCTCCAGCTTCTGGGATAATTTTGCCAGAATCATCAAACAAAGCTGAAATAATTTTTCCCTTTTCGGATACGTTTAAAATCATACCAAAAGCTTCTTGTTTTGGTTGTAAAAACTCTGGAAGACCAAAGGTTACTTTTTTTATGAATTTTTTAGAGTGAATATTGTCCAACATATCATTTCTTAGGGTAGAAAATCCAAGCCAAAAACTGCCGTTTTCTCTTATGGATATTCCATTTGGAAAACCAGGTAAATTATCCATAAAAATTTCTTTAGTTCCTTTTTTATCTCCTTTTAACCAATATTTTAACACTCTATATTTTGACGTTTCTGTGAGTAGTAAGAAGTCTTCATTTTTAGATAAAACAACGCCGTTGCCGAAATAAGTGCCATCTATTAAAGTTGAAACTTTATTTGTTTTTGGGACGTATTTATATAAACCTCCATCTTCTTTTAGTTCCATAATTAATCTTCTACCAAATTTTACATTGTAGGCTGATTTATGCGAAGTATTGGAAAAATATATATTTCCGTTTGAGGCAATATCTAATCCATTTGGAATTAAGAACTCTCTTCCCTTTTCATCTTTTTTTGCTAAAACTGTAACTTGTTTTTGAGGAGATATACTGATAAGGCCTTCTTTATGACTTAAGGCGATTAAGTTGTTGTTTGCATCAAAATGCAATCCTGCAACCCACGAATTTGCATCGTAGTAAATTTCTACTTCTCCGTTAGATACAATTTTTAATATTTTACCATCACTAAAATCATTCTCTGCAACATGAACTCCACAATACATATTTCCTTCATTATCAAATAATATATCTTCAGGGCCATACCATCCTTTTAAGTCTATTTTTTGAGAAGATAATAACTCTTTGTTTAATTTTAGATTGTCTGTAAACTGAGGTTTTGCAGGAGGCTTCCACGAATTAGGTTTAATACCACAAGATTTAAAAGATATGGTGAATAAAGTTAAGAGTGCTAGGAATACCCAAAGTTTTCCCTTATTTTTTGATTTCTTTTTAACTGTCATAATTATAGTATTTATAATGAATGACAAAATTCTATCTAAAGATTAACAAACTGGTTTACATAGGTAAAGAAATAATTTTGGCTATTCTTTGAGTAATTTATTTCTTAGTCTACTTAATTGTGTGGCTGTAATTCCTAAATAAGATGCAATATGATATTGAGGAATCTTTTGCTCTAAGTTAGGAAAACTTTTTTTGAAGAGTACATATCTTTCTGTAGCATTTAGTAAGGCCATTTCTAGCTCTTTCCTTTCTTTTTCTAGAAAATAATATTCAGCTATTTTTCTTCCAAGCTTTTCAAAATCGTGAAATTTTTCAAATAATTTTTTTATATCAGAGTATTTTGCCTCCCAAAGTATACATTTAGAGAGTGCTTGTTGAGGTATTTTGTTTCTTTCATTTGATAGTAAAGATGAGTATGCGCCAATTAAACTAGCGTCTACAAAAAATTGTTTGTTGTACTCTTTTGCTTCTTTATTTGTAAAAAAAGCTCTAAGAATTCCTTCTTCTAAAAAAGCAATTTTTTTTGCATGCACATTTTCCTTCACAAAGAAATCTCCTGGAGATAATTCAACTTTTGTAAACAAAGGAAAAACCTCTTTCCATGTTTCTTCAGATAATTCTGATATTGAATTTAAAAAATTCTTTAAATGATTCATCTTAGTCTTTTATTTCAGTAGGTTATTGGTTGTTATGCAATTTCACCTCTCTCTGGTTTTAAAGCATCTCTATATGTTTTCATATCTTTTTCATCCACTGTAATAAAGGCAGAACATAACATCGGATTTTTTTCCTGAATCTCAATTTCATGAAAGTTAAGTTTTTCAATTATTGCAAATTCTTTTAAATGAATTGTATGATGTTTTGCTGTTTTTTTGGCATCAGGCCCTCTAAAATCCCACAATAATTTTATTTTTCTATTCATTGTTTTAATTATTTATAAAGAGAAACAGGTTTCCGGTTTCAAAAGTAATTTTAATTTTATTTTCCTTGGCTTTATTTCTTGTTCCAATGCGTTTTCCAAAAATTAAATCTTCTTTATTTAATTGGTATTGTAGTCCTTCTGTAGTTATCTTTTCTGCTGAAGGAAATGGAATTAAAGAAACAACTTTATTTTTACAATTAGTAATAGTTGTGCTTTTATCAGCTAAATAATAACATCCAAAATTATCAAAAAAAGTAAGTTTTAGTTTTTTTTTCCATTGAATGGCAGTGTGCAGATTTCCTAAAAAGTGGTCTTGCTCTTTTCCACTTGCCCCATAAACATCAATTTGGTTATAACCTTTGTCAAATAAAATTTGAAGTATTTTATCAAAATCTGTTAAATCTTGATTTGGAGTTTGAATTACTTCAAAGTTTTTAGGAATAGTTTCAAGAGAATCAAAATCACCGGAAATAAAATCTGTTTTAATATTATTTTTTTTTAAATATTGATAAGCGCCATCAGTTGCGCAAATCAAATCATAATTAGAAATATTTGGGACTATACTCGGAGGCAAGCCATTTAACAACAAAAAAACTTTTTTAGTTTTCATTTGCTACAAAAATACAAACAAAAAAGCATCATTTTAAAATTTTAAAAAGGATGCCTTTTGGGGATTGATCTAGATTTTAATTTGTGCTATATTAAAATCGTAATTTATCTTTCTTTTTAGATGTTTTTTAAGAGGTTCTAAATCATTTTTTTTTTCTTTGTAAGCCTTTGTTACTTTTTTAAGTTCATCTTTATTTGTATATTCATTCCCCGTTTTTTGGGCGTATGAAAATATTGAACAAGTAAAAAGTGAAATATAGATTATTAAATTAATCATGTTTTTCTAATTTAATAGGTGTAGCTAATAATTTATTAAGTATTGCAACTTAAAAAATCAAAAATTATTTTTACGACAGCTTACAGGGATTATGCAGTTGATGGTTTTAAATTAGAAGCAGTTGATTATTTATTAAAACCGATTGCTTACGACAGGTTTTTAGAGGCCATTAAAAAGGTTGATTCAACAGATAAAGTAGAGATAATAAGTACTTTTATGTTTGTAAGATCAGACAGAAAAATGGTTAAAGTAGATTTTGAAGATATTTTTTATGTAGAGAGTTTAAGTGATTATGTAAAAATAATTACAATAGACAATACAATCATTACAAGAGAAACTATAACGAATTTAGAAGAAAAGCTCAATAAGAATTTCATTCGAATTCATAGGTCTTATTTAGTTCCGCTAAATAAAATCACCTCCTATACAAATGAATTTATAGAAATTAATAAAAAAGCGCTTCCCATAAGTAGGAGTTATAAAGAATCCGTTTTACAAAAATTAGCACAAGTATAGTGTAAACTTTATCTTTGTAATAAATTTAAAAACTTTGAATACAGCTCATTTTTTAGTAAAATCCGATTTAAAATTTGTTGATAAATCCACTTATACATGGCAAACTCCAAGTAATATTGCGTTGGTTAAGTATTGGGGAAAGAGTAATCCTCAAATACCAAAAAACGCTTCGATTAGTTTTACATTAAACAATTGTCATACAATTACTACCATCGAATTTGATAAAAAAGAGAAGGGTGACGTAGTCGAATTCGATTTATTTTTTGAAGGAAAACAAAAGGATACCTTTAAACCAAAGATCGCTGAGTTCTTTGCAAGAATACAAGAATATTGTCCTTACATTTTTGAATATAAAATGATTATCAATTCAGAGAATTCTTTTCCTCATTCTAGCGGAATTGCTTCATCTGCTAGTGGATTAAGTGCAATTGCAAGGTGTTTAATGAGTTTAGAAAATGAATTAAATTCAGAGTTGACAGAAGAATATATTAACAAAAAAGCATCTTTCTTGGCAAGATTAGGTTCTGGAAGTGCTAGTAGAAGTATAGAAGGTCCATTGGTGGTGTGGGGAAATCATTCAGAAATAGAGGGAAGCTCAGATTTATTTGGCGTGAGATTTCCTTATAAGGTGCACACTGTTTTTGAAAATTATCAAGACGCAATACTTTTGGTTGATAAAGGGGAAAAACAAGTTTCTAGTACGGTGGGTCATAATTTAATGCACAATCATCCGTATGCAGAAAATCGTTTTACTCAGGCTAATGAAAATTTGACTAAAATATCCGAGATTCTTCAAAATGGAGATGTCAAAGCATTTGTAAGTTTAGTAGAAAGCGAAGCACTTACTTTACATGCAATGATGATGACAAGTAATCCATATTTTATACTAATGAAACCAAATACTCTCGAGATTATTAATCGTATTTGGGAATACAGAAATCAAAACGATAGTAATATTTGTTTTACGTTAGATGCAGGTGCAAATGTTCATGTTTTGTATCCTGAATGTGAAAAAGGAGCTGTGAATCAATTTATTGAAAATGAGCTATCTCAGTACTGCCAGAAAAATCATTATATTTGTGATAGTGTGGGTTTTGGAGCAAAAAAAATGTAAAAACCTCAGTTAAAAAATCTTACATGAAAACTTTCACCAATTTTATATTTCTATTGACTTTTCTTTTGTCGTTATCTTTGTATTCGCAAAAAACAATTTGGCTAGATATTGATCTGAAAGAGACAAATAAAATAAATTCGGTTTATTATAAAGTTATTTCTGATGATAAAAACAAAGAAAACTATTTTTACAAGAGTGGTAATATATTTAGAAAGTTAAATTATTCAAAACGGAGGCCTATTGATAATTTCTCCGAATTTTATGAAACAGGTGAGTTAAAAACTTCTGGAAAATTTGAAAATGGTTTAAAAGAAGGTATCTGGAAAATATATTATAGAAACGGAAAAATTAAAGAAAAAGGAAAATATAAAAATGGTGATAAGGTTGGTATTTGGAAGTCTTATTATAAAAACTTTTAAAAAAACCATGTTATATAAAATTTGTATTTTTGTATCAAATTGAAAGAAAAATGAAAGGACCCCTATTTTATGCTAAAATTCTACTCTTTGGAGAGTATGGAATCATAAAAGATTCTAAAGGTTTAGCAATTCCATTTAACACTTATAGAGGAGCTTTAAAATCTTCTCAAGATTTATCAGGAAATCGTGAAGTTTCAAATAAAAACTTGATGCATTTTTATGAACACTTAGCTTCATTAGATACAGATTTAGTTTCTTTTAATTTAAAGGGTTTAAAAACGGATATCGAAAACGGAATGTATTTCGATTCTTCTATCCCACAAGGTTATGGTATTGGTAGCTCTGGTGCTTTAGTAGCTTCGATATATGATAAATATGCTTATGAAAAAATAACTGTTTTAGAGAACTTAACCAGAGAAAAGTTGTTAAACCTAAAAGACGTTTTTTCTTTAATGGAATCTTTCTTCCATGGTCAAAGTTCAGGATTAGATCCCTTAAATAGTTACTTGAGTTTGCCTATTTTAATTAACTCGAAAGATAACTTGGAGCCTGCAGGAATCCCTTCACAGAAAAAAGGAAAAGGGGCTGTGTTTTTGTTGGACTCTGAACAAATTGGAGAAACAGAGCCTATGGTTAACATCTTTATGAATAAGATGAAAAACGAAGGGTTTAGAAAAATGATAAGCGAAGAGTTTTCAATAATAACAGATGCCTGTATTGAAGATTTTTTAAGAGGTAATGTAAAATCATTATTTGGTAATGTAAAATCATTATCTAAAATAGTTTTAAAGAACTTTAAACCGATGATACCTGATGCCTTTCATAAAGTATGGGAAAACGGTATCAGAAGTAATGATTATTACTTAAAACTTTGCGGCTCTGGCGGAGGAGGTTATATTTTAGGTTTTGCTGAAGATTATGAAAAAGCCCAAAAAAGCTTGAAAGATTATAGGTTAGAATTGGTTTATAGATTTTAGCTTTATGTTAAGCTTTAAGTTAAAGAGATTCATTTTAAAGTTTTTAAGTTTACTCTCGGTTATTAGAGGATATAATATTCTAGTTTTAGTTTTAGCACAGTATTTAGCAGCTATTTTTATTTTTTCACCTAAAAAATATCTCTCTTATATTGTATTTGATATAGATTTACTTTTTATAATTTTAGCCACTATTTGTGTAGTAGCTGCAGGCTATATTATCAATAACTTTTATGATGTAAAAGTTGATAGAATTAACCGACCACTAAAAGCGGGGTTAGATGATTATGTAAAGCAAGCAACTAAATTAAAATTGTATTTTCTTTTAAATGTTTTAGGTTTTATTTTTGGGTTTCTAATTTCTGTAAAGGCGGCCTTATTTTTTGCTCTTTATATTTTTGCTATTTGGTTATACTCGCATAAGTTAAAAAAACACCCACTTATTGGTCTTATTTCGGCTACTGTACTTACAATTCTTCCTTTCTTTGCAGTATTTGTGTATTTTAAAAATTTCTCAAAGATAATTTTTGTGTATGCTATTTTCTTGTTTTTATTACTAACGGTAAGAGAGTTGCTTAAAGATTTACAGAATATGAAAGGGGCAATAGTGAATGATTATGACACTTTCCCTATTTTTTATGGAGAGAAAAAGACAAAACAATTATCAATATTTCTATTAACATTAACACTTTTTCCAATAGGAATTTTGTTGCGTGATCCTTCATTAAGTTATATCAGATACTATTTTTATTTTGCTTTAATTGTTTTAGTTTTTTTAGGGTTTTATTTATGGAACTCAACAAAAACTAACCAATATAGAATAATGCATAATGTTTTGAAAGTGTTATTGTTAGTAGGGGTTTTTTCTATAATTTTTATTGATAAATCTATTATCATAGAAAAGTTAATAGACAGATTGAATTAAGGTTTTTTATACTTACTTTTGCAGAAATTATAATAAATAATGAAGTCAGATAGAAACTCGTCGAGAGGACGACAAGAAGGAAAGAAAAGTAAACCATTAAGCAGAAAAAGTTTTAAAAAAACTTTTTCTAAAATTAAAGAGGCGCCAAAATCAGATGAATCTTCTGGAATTCGTTTAAATAAATACATTGCAAATTCAGGAGTTTGTTCTCGAAGGGAAGCGGACACTTATATCGAGCACGGAAGTGTTGAGGTAAATGGTAAGCTAGTGACGGAAATGGGTTATAAAGTGCAGCCAGATGATGTTGTTCGTTTTGATGGAACTTCTATTACACCTGAGCAAAAAAGATATATTTTACTGAATAAACCTAAGAACTACATCACAACTATGGATGATGATAGAGGTAGAAAGACAGTAATGGAATTGGTTGCAAATGCATCCAAAGAAAGAATATATCCTGTAGGTAGATTAGATAGAAACACAACGGGTTTATTGTTGTTTACCAATGATGGGGATTTAGCAAAGAAGTTAACACATCCAAAGCACAATGTTCGTAAATTATACCATGCTTCTTTAGATAAAAAGTTAGACTTAAGAGATTTAGAGAAGTTAAGAGGTGATGTTATAATTGAGGGTAGAAAGGTATTTATAGATGCAATTTCTTATGTTGATGGTCAACCAAAATCAGAAATAGGTATCGAAATTCACTCAGGTAGAAATAGAATTGTGCGTAAGATTTTTGAACATGTTGGTTATAAAGTTAACAAATTAGATAGAGTGGTTTTTGCAGAATTAACTAAGAAAAACTTACCGAGAGGTAGATGGAGGGAGTTAACAAATTTAGAAGTAACAAATCTTCATATTATGAAATAAAGTAATTAAAAATCCAGCTTAAAGCTGGATTTTTTTATGCTTTTTTGACAGAAACAAGAAAACGAAGGCTACTGCAAATAAAATTTTATTCTTTGGAATAATAACTAGAGGCTAATAAGAGTAGAATCGAATTGTTTACTTATCTCATCTCGAATTTATTTTTTAATTACCATTTGTATTTTTGTATTCGTTTTATGCATATACTTGAAAAGATAAATTCCAGCTGATAATAAAGACGTGTCAATTCTGTTTTCTCCTTCTTTTAAAGAATATGTATTTAAAATGCTACCTGTTATATCATAGATATTTAGTTGTAATGGAAAATAACTATCGATAATATAGTAATTACCTAATGGGTTTGGATATGTTTCAATGTTACTTAAACGAAAAATATCTGCACTCAATGTCCCATCTATTATTATGGTGGCTATATTACTTTCTGCACTTCCGTCAGATGCTGTAAAAGTAAAACTATCTGTTCCTGTATAAGACGCATCGGCTTTATAAGTGGCAATGTTTTCGTCTATTGTTACAGACCCATGATTAGGTTGGTCTTGTATGCTAAATGTAAGTTCGCTATTATCAATATCAGAGGCAATTAATGTGACTATTCCATTCTTTTCTTCATCTATAGTGATTTGCCCGTCTTCTGCAACAGGAGCATCATTTTCAGCACTTACAGATATCGTTAAGGTGGCTGTAGAGGTTAATTCTCCGTCCGTGAGCTCGTACGTAATGATTTCTGTTCCATAAAAATTTTCCTCAGGTGCATACTTAATTTGCTTTCCATCTGATGAGATTGAGATGTCAGATTCAGTTAGGTCAGAACTAAAACTGGTAATTGTTAGGTTGTCATCATCCTCATCTAAATCATTTGAAGTTACATTAATCGGCGTGCTATCAGAATCTTCTGAAAGGGTATATTCATCGTTTACTGCAACTGGGGCATCATTGATGTCTTTAACATTTACCGCAAATACTTTTGAAAAAGATAATCCACCCTCATCTGAAGCGGTAATTTTTACACTTAAGGTTTGAAATTCATGAAAAGAAACAGTTTGAGTTAATTTTAATTTATTATTTATGATTTCAAATTTTTCATAATTTCCATATTGAGAATCAATCTCTAAACTATGAGAATCTATTAAATCGGGGTCATTCACAGTTATTTGTGATACTTCTAAACCAATACTATTGTCCTCATCAAATTCAATTTCAGACAGTTCTATATCTGTTGGAGTTTCGTTAATATTAATAATTTTAAAAATTACATCTTCAGGATCTGAAGTATTTATACCATCAGACATCGTCATAGGAATCGTAATTTCTACAGGTGAATTTGTCATGATATTTTCGCTTCTTCCTTGATTATTGCTAATCGTTTCATAATCTATTACATCTGAATCTTGAATGATTACATAACCTAAATCACTTAATGAAAAAGCTCCTTCAATAATAGATGCATCTGTGGTCCAATCGAGGTATTCTGAGGACACTTCTCCGAGCCCACCTAAACCACCTAATCTATTATATCCCCATCCATAAATAGTATTATCGGTAGCCATCGCTGTTTGAAATAGCCATCCGCCACCGGTAGTTTCCCATTGAATATCACCTGAAACAAGCACTGGTTGGTTAGCATTTCCGAAAGTTCCATTTCCTAATTGTCCTGTATATCCATCACCCCAAGACCAAAGAGTATTATCTGTTTTTATAGCCAACGCTGTTGGACCATTTAAATTAATGTGTTTCCAATCTGAATCCGAACCAATTTGGGTAATTTCGTTAATCCAACCGGCATCAACACCCAATCCTGTTCTTCCATGAGTATTACTACCAATACTCCACATCGTTCCGTTATCTTTTATTCCTATCACTGTTCCTTCAGAGCTTGAAAATGTATTCCAATCATTTCCTACAGGAAACACTTCCACTAAACCATCGTTATTATAATCATTAATCCCAAGTGCGGCATATAAATCAGTTTCAGATCCACCATTATTTCCTCCAGCAAACCA
>JAQXAP010000040.1 GCA_029252865.1 Polaribacter sp. | reverse complement strand
TTTAAATTAAAGTATATATTTGCAGCCGCTTAAAAGCAAATAATGACCTGGTAGCTCAGTTGGTAGAGCATCTCCCTTTTAAGGAGAGGGTCCTGGGTTCGAGCCCCAGCCCGGTCACTGTAAAAGCTTCATATTTAGGTGAAGCTTTTTTTTACTCAAAAAAATTAAGACCATTTCATAGTCGTTTTTAAATTTTTGTATCTTTCCTTTATTATTTAAAAATTTTAGATTTTGATAGGAGAAAATAATACCAAGGAAGATTCCGTTAACCAATCTAAGCAAGGGGTAAAAAACGATGCTAGAGGTTTACTTACAAGTATTAAGAAGTATTTAAAGGAGCTTCTCGATTTCAGAGAAGATACAGATCATGAAGCGACAATAGAAGCAATAAAAGCTGATATTCCTTTTAAAGGTGCTACAGCATGGATTCTTATTTTTGCAATATTTGTGGCTTCCATAGGTTTGAATGCAAACTCAACTGCTGTTGTTATTGGTGCCATGTTAATTTCACCTTTAATGGGTCCGATACTGGGTATTGGAAGTGCTTTTGCTATCAATGATATTGAAGTTTTTAAAAAGTCTGTGGTAAGTCTTACTACAATGATTGTTTTAAGTTTGCTCGCTTCCTTTGTTTTTTTTTACTTTTTTCCATTAAGTGAAGATACTTCGGAATTGTTGGGCAGAACAAAGCCAGATATTAGAGATGTGTTAATTGCTTTTTTTGGTGGTTTGGCATTAATGGTTGCCAGAACAAAAAAAGGAACAGTGGCGTCTGTAATTTTTGGAGTTGCAATAGCCACGGCCCTAATGCCTCCATTGTGCACTGCAGGGTATGGATTGGCGAAAGGTTTTTCAGGTAACTCTGTTGGTTTTATGTATGCACTGGGTGCAATGTATCTGTTTACTATTAATACGATATTCATAGCATTGGCAACCTTTTTAGTGTTAAAGCTTTTAAGTTTTCCAATGTATAAATATGCAAATGCAGCTAAAAGAAAACGATATGCTACAATAGCAACAGTGGTGGGAATAGCAGTGATGATTCCCGCTTTTTATACATTCATTAATGCTTTAGAGGAGAGTAGAGTAAATGCGCAATTAAAAGCTTACATAAAAAACGAAATAGCAACAATTCAAAGCTTTCAGTTAATTGATGAAAATTATGAAGCGGATAATAAGGTGTTGAAGCTTAATTTTTTTAATGAAGTAACATTAGCAGAAAAAAATATGCTAGAAAGTAGATTAACTACTGATCCGAGATATGATCGTTTAAAAGAAGTTAAAATTGAGGTAAAAGGAAGTGATACTAAAAGTTTTGAGTTAATTACTACTGCATATACGGAAAAAAGGCAAGAGCTACAAGAAAGTAAAAATATTATTGCCGGTTTACAAAAACAAATCGAAGATTTACAAGCAACAATCTATGGATTAAATACAAGAATTGAAAAAGATGCAAGTAAAAGTAATCAGAAGGTAATCGCTTTTACCAGAATTTCTAAGGATGCAAAAATTAGATTTAATGAAATCGAAAAAATAGGATTTGCCAATATATTGTCTTCAAAAGATTTTATTAAAATAGATACAATACCGCAAGTAATGATTAAATGGAATTCTATTTTACCCGATAGTATTATAAGTCCTATAGAACACGAATTAAGAGCTTGGTTGCAGAATGAAATGCATTTAGATACCCTATTTATTGAGAGAGAGAAATAAAATTAAGCTTAGTCATTTTGGGTGATTTTCATTTTATTGGTAAATATTTATGATTTGTATTCTTTTATTTCCACATTTTGATTGAATAGATATATTTTGTTGTTGTTCATATTTAAACACTCAAATCTTGTTCTTCTTTTGTTTCCTCTTTTGTAAATGATACTTTTAAATTCGAAAAAGCCACCCAGGGGAATGTCAAAGATAAAATTCATGCCTTTTTCTGCTGTATTTCCCCTCAAAGCTAAAGATAAGTTAACATCAGTATCTGTGCTTGCTTTGGGATTCTTAAAATAGTTTGCTAGATGAGGTAGCATTTCCATAGGATAAATCTCGGGACGCAAAAAAGGAAGCATTAAATGTTGGAAGACGGTCTTCCATTCTTTTCCGTGTGGTTGTACCTTTCCAAATTTTTGGTGAGTTACATAATGCGCTATTTCGTGAACTAAAGTTAGTAAGAATTGATACTGATTAAGGTTGTTATTCACTGTAATTTGAAATCTACCGTTAGGTAAACTTCTAAAATCTCCGTGTTTAGTTTGCCTTTGGTTAACTATTTTCAGATCAAACGAATGTTTGTCAATTAAAAATTGAACAAAGGGAATTGCTTTAGGTGGGATAAAGTTTTGATAGTCTGAGTTGAATTTCATTGTTACGGAGTTGTAGAGGATACTTGTAATACTTTTCCGTTATAAAATTTATTTCCTGTTAGTGAAAAATCAAAGATGTAATTAGCCATTTCTGAGGCAGAGAGAGGTGCTTTGTAATCAGGAAAAGCCTCGGCTAACATTTCTGTTTGTACAGCTCCTATGGCTAAAACATTAAAAGCTATTTGTCGCTCTTTGTATTCCTCTGCCAATAATTCTGATAAAGTAATTATAGCGCCTTTCGCAGATGAATAAGCAGCTAGTCCAGGGAATTTCATGCTTCCTTGAATTCCTCCCATCGAACTTATTGTAACAACATGAGTTCCTTTTTTCATAAATGGAATCATTAATTTTGTTAATTCAGCAACCGCAAAAACATTTACTTTATAGACTTCTAAAAAATCATCAGACGATAATTCAGTAAAAGGTTTATTAATTAATTTTCCTGCATTATTAATTAAGATATCAATATGTTTCCAATCGTTTTTAATAAAATTTGTTACTTTCTGTAAATCAGAATTAACAGATAAATCGACAGAGATTATAGTAATATTTTCATGATTAAAGTTTTGTAAAGGTTTTGTATTTCTTGACAAAGCTAAAACTTTGTGTCCATTTTCTGCAAATTGTTTTGCGAGTTCAAAACCAATTCCTCTGCTAGTTCCTGTGATAACAACGTTTTTCATTACTTAAATTTTAAAGAAGCAATTTACTTAATTTTTCATTGATTTAAGAGGAAATTTTATCAAAAGAGAAAAAGCGTAAGTTAAGAGATATGGTTCGAGGAGTACATTTTATCTGACGAAATAATGAGAGTTTTAAGTATGTAAAAGATCAAACAAATTGGCAAATAAAGCTTTTTGTATATCTTCTTTGTACTGCTGTATCTTTTACTTCGCTTAAAAAGAAAATTCTGTATTTCAGAAATATGAATTGACTATTTTATATCAAACATTAATTATTTTTCTACTTCGAAAATTATGTGCTGATATGCGCCAATATCAGGATTAGAATTTCTATCAACTTCTAAAATATCCTGAGAAAATATTGTGGATTTTGCTTTGTTTATCGCGTCAGATTCTTCACCAATAATGAAATCATTTTTTTGAGGATCTCTAAAGTGTGATTTTCCATTTAAAATTATATTTTGATAAAAAGAGGAGGTGAAGTCTAACTCATTGTTATCTTTAAAAGAATTATTGGTATCTGTAAACTGAATCATCGAATTACTAATGTTGTAGTTGAAGGCACCACCCCCATCTACTTTATCAAGTATAAATTCTATGTTATTGTTTCCGTCGAAAATACAATTTGTAAAATTGGCAGCATGTAAATTTCTAGTTTCTATAATTTCTTGTCCGGCTGCATCAGTATATGTAAAAAAATTATTGACTAAAACGGCGGGTAATTGTCGTAAACCATTGTTCCAAAAATTAGCAAAAGTACTATGGGTAAAGTTATAAGTCCCTCCAATTGTTGCAGCTAACGAAACTTGGCCAGCACTACCAATTACTAAATTATGAGCTTCTATATTTGTTTCTCTACCTAAAATACCATAACTCGAATGATTGTAAATTTCAGTATTTTTAAGTTTTAATGTTGCTGAAGTTGGGGATCCAATGCTATCAACTAAAATCCCGATAATACCATTCTTAATAATCGTATGATTCATTTCATTTTCTAGACTCCCTGCGCGCATCCAAATAGTTCCCCATTGACCCGCAGTTTCATTAAAAGAATGTTCTAATCGATCGCCTTCAAAAATTACTTTTTCAGTTAAGGTTCCATTTACTTTTAAAGAGGCTTTATTGTCTACAATTAAGCCAGAGTTGTTGTGAAAGTGAATTCGAGATCCAGCTTCAATAGTTAATGTTTTGTTTTCTGGTACAGCAGCAAAACCATAAATAACTGTTGGTTTCGTATTTGTAATCGTTAATTCTGAATCAGTTAAAAAACGACCTTTTAGCGTAGTTGGTTGCCCGTCCAGAGTAAGACTATCAATTTTCATTGTAACTCCATCTCTTCCTGGAAAAATAAAATTAGCATCTTGCACTAAAGTTACTAAATCTACATTTTGTTGATTATCACCATTACCGAATAAAATTTTATCTGTATACAAAGGATCTAAAATGTTACCCGCGTTAATTGTTGTTTCGATAAAAATAAAAATACTGTCTTTCTCAAGAATATCAATATTTGTAAAATCTTTACCCGGAATTCCGTCAACATTTAATCTGTAGTTGGAGTTATTCCCGTTTTCTAATTGAATTCTCGGAATTGTTATTGCATTATTTCCGCGATTATAAACTTTTAGATTGTATGTTGCAGAGCCAATATTTGTAAAAACAGTATCTAAGTATACGGTGTCTTTAGAAAATTGTAATTTTCCAGAACTAGGTATTGTATTAAAATCTTTTCTATCACAAGAACTTACCGAAATAAGAACTACTAAAATAATAAGTGTTATTATATAGCGCATAATTGTTTGTGTATACTCGACCAGTATCGAGAGGTTAATTTGGATTGAGACTTCGCTCAACCTATTAAATTATATTTATCAATAACAGAACTTTTTATGAGGCCAATTATTGTTTTTTAACTAATTCGATTTCAAATAATTTTCCCCAATGTTTCCCTGTTACAAATAACCTATTGTTTTTAGCATCAAAAGCAATTCCATTTAAAACCTCATCTTCAGGAACTAACTTCTGAGTTTTTTCCATCTCTTTTTTCAAAGATTTTAAATTTGCAATTCCTTCAACAATACCTGTTGTTGGGTCAATAATAACAATTGCGTTTTGTTGATATTTATTTGCATAAATTTTTCCATCAATTAATTCTAACTCGTTTAAATCTTTAACGGCATATTTATTTGTGTATACTTGTATTGATTTTTTCTCTTTTAAGGTTTCTGCATCTAAAAACCAAATTTTATGAGAACCATCAGATTTAATCAAGTCTTTATCATTGTGTGTAAAACCCCAACCTTCTTTACTATTTGTATAGGTAAACTCTCTTTCTTGTTTAAAAGTAGCTAAGTTATATACAAAGCCTTTCTTAGCTTGCCAAGTTAACCAGTAAATCTTATTATTAAAAATAGTCATTCCTTCCCCAAAATACCTTTTATCTAAAGCTGTTTTTTGTAAAATTTTACCTGTTTTAATTTCTACTTTTCTAAGAGTAGATCGCCCCCTGTGTCCTGTTGTTTCATATAAGAAACCATTATGATACTCTAAGCCTTGCGTATAAGCTTTCCTGTCATGAGGGTACTCATTAATAATCTTGTACCCATAAACAATAGGTGCTTTATGTGCTAAAACCTCAAAAAAGCTATTTTCTTTTTTTGTCTTTTCAGGATAGAAAACTAAAGCAGAAATTTGATGTTTACCGATTCCAAAATCAGATGTGTTTATGTTTACGGAAGTGCCTTCCGAAGAAATTTCTTTTCCGTTTACAAAAAACTGTACTCGGTTTATCGCTTTATCTTCCATTTCTTTTAAAGTTACTTTAAAATTAGAATTTAAAGTAGTTTGTTTTTTGTGTTCCAAGCTAAATTTATAGACTTCAGAGCAGGAGGTAATTAGCATAAAACACGCTAAAAAAGAAACAAGTACAACACTATTTTTCATTTTCTCTATTTTTTTATTGATTTTTAATCTTTTTAGTTTTCAAAAAAGTAGCTATAAACCACTAGTCATCAACAAAATTGGATGTAAAAGTAATGAATGTATTTAGGAGTCCAAATAAAAGTAAAATAATTATTTTTTAATTAAAAAATATAGTTAGATTTGCACCCTGTAAATAGAACAGAAAGCTATTTATATAAATGAGTAAGCTTTACCAACTTTCTCATGCAAACTTAACATTAAAGTATTAAAATATAATAAAATGAAAAAAGGAATTCATCCAGAAAATTATAGAATGGTAGCGTTTAAAGACATGTCTAACGAAGATGTATTTTTAACACGTTCTACAGTAGACACTAAAGAAACGTTAGAAGTTGATGGTGTTGAGTATCCTTTAGTAAAATTAGAGATTTCTAGAACATCTCACCCATTTTACACTGGTAAATCTAAGCTTATTGATGCAGCAGGTCGTATCGATAAATTTAAAACGAAATACGCAAAATTCAAGAAAAATTAATTCTTCAAGAATTTTTAAGATATTTAAAACTCCAACATTTATTTGTTGGAGTTTTTTTATGCTGTTTTTTATTTATTATTTTTCAAATCATAAATGCAAATCTCTTTTACAAATAACAGAGCTGAATTATATTAATTTAAATCGATATTGAGATATGTTCCTTTGTTTAATCGGAAATATCAAGATAAAAAAGATAAGATTTAATAAAAAAACCACTTCGATAGAAGTGGTTTAAAGTGTTTAAGATTCTTATAACTCTAAATATAATTTTCAATTGGACTGCAAGAGCAAACTAAGTTTCTGTCTCCAAAAGCGTCATCTACTCTTCTTACAGAAGGCCAAAATTTGTTTTCTGCAATATAATCTAAAGGAAATGCAGCTTGTTTTCGAGTATATGGTAAGTTCCATTCATCCGCAGTTAGCATTTCTTGTGTATGAGGGGCGTTTTTTAAAGGGTTATTTGTATCCTCTTTTGTAGCATTTTTAATTTCTTCTCTAATAGAAATCATCGCATCACAAAAACGATCTAATTCAGCAATGCTCTCAGATTCAGTTGGTTCAATCATCATAGTCCCTGCAACAGGAAACGAAACTGTCGGTGCATGAAAGCCATAATCCATTAAACGCTTTGCGATATCAACAACCTCAATCCCATTTTGCTTAAAATCACGACAATCAATAATCATTTCGTGCGCAGCTCTGTTCATTTCACCAGTATACAAAGTATTGTAATACCCTTGCAAACGTTCTTTTATATAGTTAGCGTTTAAAATGGCATTCTTGGTTGAATCTGTGAGTCCTTTTGCACCGAGCATTGTAATGTAACCGTAAGAAATTAAACATGCTAAAGCAGAACCCCATGGAGCGGAAGAAATAGCGGTAATTGCATTTTTTCCCCCAGTCGTAACTAAAGGGTTCGTTGGTAAAAAAGGCACTAATTGAGGAGCGACACAAATTGGGCCAACTCCCGGCCCTCCGCCACCATGTGGAATTGCAAATGTTTTGTGTAAGTTTAAGTGACAAACATCTGCACCAATTGTTGCAGGGTTTGTCAGACCAACTTGAGCATTCATATTAGCGCCATCCATATAAACTTGTCCGCCATTATCATGAATAATTTGCGTAATTTCAATAATAGCTTTTTCGTAAACCCCATGCGTTGAAGGATATGTAACCATTAAAGCAGATAAATTATTTTTATGCTCAATTGCTTTTGTTCGTAAATCCTCGACATCAATATTTCCTCTTTCATCGGTTTTGGTAACTACAACTTTCATACCCGCCATAACTGCAGAAGCTGGGTTTGTGCCATGGGCAGAAGCAGGAATTAAACAAATGTTTCTATGTGAATCTCCATTTGATTGATGGTATGCTCTGATTGTCATTAAACCTGCAAACTCACCTTGCGCTCCTGAATTTGGTTGTAAAGAAGTACCAGCAAAACCAGTAACTATATTTAATTGATGTTCTAGTCTTTTTAATATTTCTTGATATCCTTCCGCTTGATTTAACGGAACAAAAGGATGGATGTTGCCCCATTGTGGATTGCTTAGAGGTAACATTTCTGAGGCAGCATTTAATTTCATTGTACACGATCCTAAAGAAATCATAGAATGGTTTAAAGCTAAATCTTTACGCTCTAATTTTTTAATGTAGCGCATCATGTCTGTTTCAGATTGATAGCTGTTAAATACATCATTTTCTAAAAACGGAGTATTTCTTGAGATACTTTCTGGAATTACATTAAAATCTGCATTAAACGATTTTTGCGTTAAAATTTGATGAAATTCATCAAAATTTTCTGTGTTAGAAGTAAGAGGTTTGTTTTTTAGTTGACCAAAAATGGTAAATAATTTCATCAAATCTTTCTGTGTAGTCGCTTCGTTAATAGAGATAGAAATATGTTTATCATCTACATAATTAAAGTTGACTTTAAAAGATTCTGCAACAGACTTTAATTTTATACAATCTATTTCTACTAATAATGTATCAAAATAAGAAGTATTAAGTTGATTAAATCCTGCTTTTTCTAAATAATCTGCAACTAATTTTGTCTTGTTATGCACAGAATCAGCAATAAACTGCAAGCCACTTTTACCATGATAAACTGCATACATACCCGCCATAACAGCCAATAAAACTTGTGCAGTACAAATGTTAGAAGTTGCTTTTTCTCGTTTAATATGTTGTTCACGTGTTTGGAGTGCCATACGCAAAGCACGCACTCCATTTATATCTTTGGTAACACCAATAATACGGCCAGGAATACTCCTTTTGTATTTTTCTTTTGTTGCAAAATACGCTGCATGAGGGCCTCCGTATCCTAAAGGAATTCCAAAACGTTGTGTAGTTCCAACAACAACATCAACGCCAAATTCGGCAGGTGATTTTAACTTTACTAATGATAAAATATCAGCTGCTACGGCAACTTTTATATTGCTATTGTTTGCCTTTGTAACAAAGTCAGTGTAGTCAAACACTTGCCCATGTTTTCCAGGATACTGTAAAATGGCTCCGAAAAAATCATCCGAAAAATCGAATTCTTCATGATTTCCTGTCACTAATTCAATTCCAATAGGAACTGAGCGTGTTTGTAAAACAGATAGTGTTTGTGGCAGAATTTCTTCTGAAACAAAAAACTTATTTATGTTTGCTTTCTTTTGCACTCTTTCTCTAACATCATACAATAAAGCCATTGCCTCGGCAGCAGCAGTGCTTTCATCTAAAAGTGAAGCATTTGCTAATTCCATTCCCGTTAAATCGCAAATCATTGTTTGAAAATTTAATAAAGCTTCTAAGCGTCCTTGAGCAATTTCTGCTTGATAAGGAGTATATGCCGTGTACCAGCCTGGGTTTTCTAAAATATTACGTTGAATTACACTTGGTACAATGGACTCGTGATATCCTAAGCCGATGTAACTTTTAAAAACTTTATTCTTTTCAGATAGCTCTTTAATATGTCCTAAGTATTCATATTCACTTTTTGCAGGTGCCAAATCTAATTGGTTTTCTAAACGAATATCATCAGGAACGGTCTCGTAAATTAGCTGATCTAAACTATCTGCTTTTATCGCTGATAACATTTCTTTTTGCTCCTTTTTATTAGGACCAATATGTCTGTTTTGAAACAAATTTGTATTCATTAAATAAATTTTTATTTGTACATATTTCAGCTGTTTTATGTATTTAATACGAATACATAAAAAAGATTGATTTTTATGGAGCAAAAATACGGATTTTACAAGTTTTCAAGTTTAATTAAAATAGAGAAAAGTCGGTTAATTATCAACCATATTTAAATGTTATTAACATAAAGGCTATTTTTGTGTAATGAAATTATTAAAATTAATTTTTAATTTTTATTTAAACGCAAGTATTCATGTTGCTTTTTCTGTGTTTGCCTTTTTAAGAATTACAGAAGCTTATTTTGAATTTACATCTAATGAAAGCTTAAATTGGTTTATTTTTTTTGGAACTATTACTGGTTATAATTTTGTAAAATATGCAGGAGTTGCAAAAATGCATCATAGAAGTTTAACAAAAGATTTGAAGATGATTCAAGTTTTCTCATTTTTTTGTTTTTTGGTATTGATTTTTTTTATGTACCAAATCCCTCTCAAAACGCTCTATTTTAGCATGCCCTTTGTTTTACTAACTATTTTATATGCTGTTCCTTTTTTAAGTGGTTTTGATAAAAATCTTAGAGAAGTAAGTTATTTAAAAATTTTAGTTGTAGCTTTTGTTTGGTCCGGATTTACAATTTTAATTCCGTTAATTGATGCAGGTAAAGCAATTTCTTTAGAGGTTGTTTTCTTAATGCTTCAGCGATTTTTAATTGTAATTGTTTTAATCTTACCTTTTGATATTAGGGATGTTAATTATGATGCTATTTCTTTGCAAACAATTCCGAGAAAGATTGGTGTAAAAAAAACAAAAAAAATAGGATTAATTTTGTTGGTGTTTTCGTTGGTTTTAGAACATTTAATATCTTCTTCAGATATATTGAAAACACCATTTATGATTTTCTTTTTCATATTGATTATTTTCTTAATGAGAGCAAAAACAGACCAATCGAAGTATTATAGTTCTTTTTGTGTAGAGGCATTGCCAATAGTTTGGTGGCTTATTCTTTTAGTATTTCGTAATTTTTAATGTTTAAAAATAACTATCTTACAAATAACTTTAATAATTAGAATAAATAAAAGGGATATGATAAATATATAAAATAGCTTCTTATTTCCCTAGTATATTTGTAGATTTACCCACTTAAATTCAACTAAGATTCTAAGTAATGAGTAGCACAAAAAGAAGTTATGTTTTTGATTTTGATAGCACCCTAACAAAAGTAGAAGCATTAGATGTTTTAGCAGAAATTACGCTCGAGGGTAATCCAAAGAAAGATCAAATTATTCAGGAAATAATTGATATTACCAATTTAGGAATTGACGGCGAAATATCCTTCACAGAGTCACTAGAGAAAAGGATTAAATTATTAAAAGCAAATAAAGCTGACTTATCAGATTTAGTTGCAGCCTTAAAAAAGCAAGTATCAAAATCTATAGAGAGTAATAAAGAGTTTTTTGAAAATTTCGCAGATGACATTTATGTTATTTCTTGCGGATTTAAAGAGTTTATAGACCCTATTGTAAAAGAATACAATATACCTTCGGAAAGAGTGTACGCAAATACTTTTGAGTTTGCAGATGATGGCGAAATTGTTGGCTTTGATGCTAATAACCCTCTATCACAGCACAACGGAAAAATAAAGTGTTTAAAAGACATGAGTCTTGAAGGAGAAATACAAGTTATTGGCGATGGTTACAGTGATTACGTAACTCGCGAGGCGGGTGTTGCAGACACTTTTTTTGCATACACAGAAAACGTTTCAAGAGATAAAACTACAGAAAACGCTGATTATATTGCCCCAAATTTAGATGAATTTTTATACGTAAACAAGTTGCCAAGAAATATCTCATATCCAAAGCATAGAATTAAAATTTTATTATTAGAAAACATACATTCCGATGCTTTTAAAAAGTTATCGACAGATGGTTTTTCTGTAGAAACTGTCTCTAAAAGTTTGTCTGAAGACGAATTAATAGAAAAAATAAAAGATGTACACGTTTTAGGAATCCGTTCCAAAACAAACGTTACCCAGAGAGTTGTAGATGCTGCAGAAAAGTTAATGGTTGTTAGTGCATTTTGTATTGGTACAAAACAAATTGATTTAGAAGCGTGTAAAGAAAATGGAGTCGTTGTTTTTAATGCACCTTATAGCAATACGCGTTCTGTAGTTGAATTGGCAATTGGAGAAATCATAATGCTAATGCGTAGTGTTTTTCAGAGAAGTACTGAAATTCACAACGGTCAATGGAATAAAACGGCGGAGGGTTCTAGAGAGGTTCGAAGTAAAAAGTTGGGTATTGTTGGTTATGGAAACATTGGGAAACAATTATCTGTTTTAGCAGAGGCGTTAGGGATGGATGTTTATTATTATGATGTTGAAGATAAGTTGGCATTAGGAAATGCAACAAGGCTGGAAACACTAGAGGAATTGCTTAGAATTTCTGATGTTGTTACGTTGCATGTTGATGATAATGCTGCCAATCAAAATTTCTTTGGAAAAAAAGAAATTTCTCAAATGAAGGATGGGGCACATTTAGTAAATCTTTCTCGTGGATTTGTAGTTGATGTTGTGGCTTTAGCAGAAGCGTTAAAAAGTGGGAAATTGGCGGGAGCAGCAGTAGATGTTTATCCATCAGAACCAAGAAAAAATGGAGAGTTTTACACAGAATTAAAAGGTTTGCCAAATGTAATTTTAACACCTCATGTTGGTGGTAGTACGGAGGAAGCACAGAGAGATATTGCAGATTTTGTGCCAAGTAAAATTATGGCGTACATAAATTCAGGAAATACAGTAGATGCTGTTAATTTTCCAAATATCCGTTTGCCAAGACAAACAAACGCACATAGATTTTTACACATTCATAAGAATGTTTCTGGAGTGATGGCTGAAATTAATAATATTTTAGCAAAATACGAGTCAAATATAACAGGTCAGTATTTATCTACAGATCCAAAAGTGGGTTATGTAATTACAGATTTAGATAAAGTGTATAATAAAGAAGTAATTGAAGAATTAAAAAATGTAGAGGGAACAATTAAATTCAGAGTATTGTATTAATCTGTTTTTATAGATTGTAAAAAGACCCTTTAGATTTTTTAATAGAAAGGGTCTTTTTATTTGTTACTGTTTTGTGCTTTTTTCTATATTGTTTGAAGACTTAAAATAATTCTCATTACAAATTGAATGCTTTGTGTTTTATTATTTCACTTATTACAATTTAATTTTCTTTATTAAGTCAATAATCATTTTGTCTTTTACACCCAAGTAACGTTTACCTCCCAAATATCTATTTTTATTAAATTCATCATAATTTGGTTGTTTATTATCCATAGAACTTATATGAACATTTCCAGAAGCATGAATAAATTCCATTCTATTGTTACCTAACCAAATGCCGACATGAGTTACGCGCTGTTTTTTTTCTGCTGTGGCTTTGCTTCCGAAGAAAATTAAATCTCCTTTTTCTAAACCTTCAAAATTTAGCTCTTTATCGACTGTTTTACCAGCATTTATTTGCTGAGAGGCATCTCTAGGTATTATAAAACCGTTCATAAAGTAGACTGTTTTTGTAAAACCGCTACAATCCATTCCTTTACTAGATGTACCTCCCCATAAATAAGGAAAACCATTCATTTTTTTAGAAATAGTCTCAACACTTTCTTTTGAAGGGTTTAAATTCCGTATCCAAGATTCATAATTAATAGCTTCTTCTTTTTTTATAAATCCTATTCTTTTATCAGGGTATTCTACTTCATAAAACTTATTGTCTAAAGATTTGAAATTTAAAATTCCTCCTAGAGTAATATCAGAAATAATGGAAGAGTTTTCATTTTTATCAGTGTATACATATCCGAAATTTTTTGTAAACATTATTTTTTTTCGAGAATTCCATTGATCATAAATTTCTTTGTTCATTCTAGTTATTCCTCCTTTATCAACCCAAGAAATATAATTATCAGGAGTTTGTACTCTATAGAAATCTCCTTTTTTATCAATTACTTTTAGTGGCATTCCTAATAAACCTTGTGTGCCTAGTTCGGCAGAATGTTTAGGTTTCGATCTAATGTTAATTACAGAGTTTCTCGCAATAGCAAATTTTAAATTACCAACAGCAGAATCAGGTAAAATACGTACGTTATTTGTAAACTTTAATTTTTGGTTATTTAAGCCATCTAAAAGTATTGAAAAAGCTTTTTTACTAGTTGTCTCACCCTCTAAAATAAGTTGATTTTCGGCTAATTCAAAATTGATGTTAAACAATTCTACACGTTTGTCTGGCGCATACTTTGTTTTTATTGTAGAGTGAATATTTTGAAGTTCAGTAATTATTGTTGTGTTGTTTTTACAAGATGTAAAAGGAAGTAAAATAAGTAATGCAAAGGGTTTTATAATTCTCATTTATAAAATTTTTTAGCTAATGTACAAAAAATCAAAACTCAAAAAATCGAATTCTCAATAGGATTGTTTTATATTTGAAATAAATCGTTAATCAATAAATGCAGTATAAAAATTCATTGACATTTGCGAAACAGCAAGATAAGGAGGATGTACTTTATCACTTGCGAAATCTATTTCATATTCCGAAAGATAAAAAGGGAGATGAATGGCTTTATTTCACAGGAAACTCTCTAGGTTTACAACCAAAATCAACCAAAAGATATATTAATCAAGAGCTAGAGGATTGGGCTATTTTGGGAGTTGAGGGGCATTTTGAAGCAAAAAATCCATGGTTAAATTATCATGAATTGTTGACTGATAAAATGGCAAAAGTTGTTGGGGCAAAACCAATTGAAGTCGTTGTGATGAACACTTTAACGACAAACCTTCATTTGTTAATGGTTTCTTTTTACAGACCAACAAAAACAAAATATAAGATTGTTATAGAAAGTGATGCCTTTCCGTCAGATAGGTATGCAGTTGAGTCTCAGTTAAAATTCCATGGTTTTTCTTCGGATGACATTATAGAATGGAAACCAAGAAAAGGAGAAGAGTTATTAAATATTGAAGATTTACAAAAAATTGTTTCTGAACAAGGAGATGAAATTGCATTGCTATTAATTGGCGGCGTAAATTATTATACAGGTCAATTTTTAGATTTAAAAAGAGTTGCAAAAATAGGGCATTCAAAAGATTGTGTTGTCGGCATTGATTTAGCGCATGGCGCAGGAAACATTCAACCAAATTTACACGAATCTAATGTGGATTTTGCAGCATGGTGTACGTATAAATATTTAAATTCAGGTCCTGGAAGTTTAGGAGGGGTATTTGTGCATGAAAGGCATGCAAATAATAAAGATTTACCGAGGTTTTCAGGATGGTGGAATCATAATAAAGAAACACGTTTTAACATGCGTCAGCCATTTGATGTGATGAAAGGAGCAGAGGGTTGGCAATTAAGTAATCCGCCAATATTATCTATGGCGGCAATAAAGGCTTCTTTAGACTTGTTTGATGAAGTTGGTATGGATGCTTTGAGAGAAAAATCAGAAAAACTCACAGGTTATTTGGAGTATTTAATTGGTGAAATTGATTCGGATGATATCAAAATTATCACACCACATAATCCACACGAAAGAGGTTGTCAATTATCTATTCAAGTAAAAAATGCTGATAAAAGTTTGCATAAAAAACTAACAGAAAATAATATTATTACAGATTGGCGAGAACCAAATGTAATACGTTGTGCTCCTGTGCCTATGTATACGTCTTTTGAAGATGTTTATAGGATGGTTTTTATTTTAAAAGGATTGTTATAGATGAATAATAAAGACAAAATATTAATTATTGGAGCAGGTTTATGCGGTTCACTTTTAGCTTTAAGATTAGCACAACGAGGTTTTAAAATAGAAGTGTATGAAAGTAGATCAGATTTGAGAACTTCAGATATTTCCGCAGGAAGATCAATCAATCTAGCATTGTCAGACAGAGGTTTAAAAGCTTTGCGTTTATGCGGAATGGAGGAAAAAGCGAGAGAAATTTGTATTCCTATGTATGGCAGATTAATGCACGATAAAGATGGAAATACCTTTTCTTCTAATTATTCAGGAAGAGAAAATGAATACATCAATTCGATTTCTAGAGGAGATTTGAATTCTATTTTATTAGATGAAGCTGAAAAGCATGAAAATGTAAATATTTATTTTAATAAAAAATGTGAAAACATCGACATTGAAAACAACATTGCAAGTTTTGAAGATAACAAAACAAAAGAAAACTTTTTTATTAAAGCAGATGTCATTTTTGGGGGAGATGGTGCAGGGTCTTCTTTAAGGAGAAGTTACTTATCTGAGCGCAAATTTTTGTTTAGTTATTCTCAAAATTATTTAAATCATGGTTATAAAGAATTAGAAATTCCAGCAGATAAAAATGGAAATCATCAGATAAGTAAAGAACATTTACACATATGGCCAAGGGGTGATTTTATGTTAATTGCCTTACCAAATTTGGATGGAAGTTTCACGGTAACCTTGTTTTTAAGTTATGACGAAGGGGAATTTAATTTCGAAAACTTAACATCCGAAAAAAAAATAACTGAATTTTTTGAGAAAGAATTTCCAGATGCTTTGGCATTAATTCCAAATATAAAAGATGAGTTTATAAATAACCCAACAGGTCCGCTAGGAACCATAAAATGTTCACCTTGGAGTTATGAGAACAAAACGTTGCTCATTGGTGATTCCTCCCATGCAATTGTTCCGTTTTACGGTCAAGGAATGAATGCCTCTTTTGAGGATGTCTATGTTTTAGATGAAATTTTGAATAAAGATTTAGGGGATTGGAAATCGGTTTTTAAAGAATATCAAACAAAAAGAAAAAAAGATACAGATGCTATTGCCGATTTGGCAATTGATAATTTTCATGAGATGAAAAAACATGTTTCAAATCCACTTTTTAAAGAGAAGAGAGTCATAGAAATGGATTTAGAAAAAACATTTCCAACGGAATATTCATCTAAATATTCTTTGGTAACTTTTAATGAAAATATAGGTTACAATGAGGCGATGAAAAGAGGGAGAGCTCAAGATAAGGCGTTATTGAATTTAATCGCAGATGATGAAATTTACACGCATTTAAATATGACGAAAGAAGAGTTAAAATCTATTTTAGATAAGGTAATTAAGGAAACAAATTCTATTTTAGAAGAAGATAAAATTGCAGGATTGTAGGAAAACGATTAGTAAAATTTCAGTAATTTGCTAATGCAATAGTGTTTTTAGCCCTTGAAAGGGTAAGTTTTGTTAACGGAATTAAAGTTTCTGTTGATGGAGAAAAATCAAATCTTTGAAGATTATAAATAATAAGATTATGACTAATTTAGTACAGCCATTAAATTTTAAAAAGTGGATTGATGAACATCGTCATTTGTTAAAACCACCCGTTGGTAATAAGTGTGTTTGGGATAATGGTGATTATATTGTGATGGTTGTTGGTGGCCCAAATAATAGAAAAGATTATCATTATAATGAAACTCCAGAGTTTTTCTATCAAGTAGAGGGCGATATGATTTTAAAGATTATAGATGGCAATGGAAAAATGATTGATGTAGAAATAAATGAAGGCGATATATATTTATTGCCAGCAAAAGTTCCACATTCTCCACAAAGAAAAGAAAATACTGTTGGTTTGGTCATTGAATATCCTCGTAAAAAAAAGATGAAAGATGCTTTAGAATGGTATTGTGAAAATTGTGGTAATTTATTATTTCGAAAGAAGTTTAAATTAGAGAACATTGAAACTGATATGCCAATAATCTTTGAAAGCTATTATTCTGATAAGGAGAAATGTACTTGTGATAATTGTGGAATTGTAATGGAGGCACCTAATAAAATTAAATAAATGTTGCAATAGCTTGCGCTTTGCAATGATAAAAGAAATATGAAAAATAGGAAACTTCGCATAAACGGACATTCACATTTATTGCCTTACCCGGAGGAAATTCCTCAGTTCATGAAGGAAAAAGAAATTTTTTGGGTAGATAATGAACGCAAACACATGTTGCAAAAAGGATGGAGACGCCCGGTAACAGATTCTAGTTTTTTTTTAGACGAGAAATTACTTTGGATGAAAAAAAATAATATTGATCATGCTGTAGTTTTAAATCTTTCTCAATTATATGGAAATGGTTTGCGCCTCGAGGAAATGAAAAAATCGCTGCGTTTTCAAAATGATTTTAATGCAAAAATACAACGCAATCATCCCAGTAAATTCACCTGTGGATTTGTTGTGCATCCTGGTTTTATTTATGGAGCTTTAGATGAAATAAAACGTTGTGTAGAAGAGTTAGAATTAAAAGTATTGTGTTTGCCAACTCATTTTATGGACTCAATCGGTCAGTGGCGTTGTGTTTTTGATGAAGAAAATGATCGCATTTTTGAATTGGCAAATAAATATAAATTGGCCATTGAAATCCATCCGTATGATGGAGATAAAATGATAAAGTTAGAAAATACCAATTGGCGTTTTCATTTAATCTGGATGCTGGCACAATGTGGTGATGCATACCATTTTTATACGTTAAACGGAATGCAAGAACGTTTTCCTGATATTAGAACATGTTTTGCGCATGGAGGGCAATTAGCCCAAATGAATTTAGGAAGAAGGATTCAAGGATTTGATGGAAGACCTGATTTATTTAAAGGAAAGACACATCCAAGAAAAGCAGTAGGTCATCCAAATATCTTTTTTGATACTTTGGTTCATGACACAGATTCGCTAAAATTAATGTTTGAAAGACAAGGTACAGATCAGGTTTTAATGGGGCTAGACGATCCGTATCCTTTAGGGGAAATGGAAAGTGACGCACAATCTTCTTACCCAGGAAAAATTTTAGATTTAGCCGTTAATGAAAAGGTTATTACCGAAAATCAAAAAGCAGAAATTTGGGAGGATAACGTATTGCAGTGGGTGTTTGGTAACGATGAAAAGGCAAAACAAGCATTGATTGCTAAAATATTAGGGTAATAACTAATTACATTTTTCGAATAAAACATATAACTAATATCTTATTTGTCGAAGTGTAGATTTTTTTAATAGTATTTTATTCTTTTTAGGCAAAAGAAGAATTTTCATCTTTCAATATTTTGATCAGATAAGAAATATAAAAAATGAAAATTCTTTTAAGTTTTAGTAGAGTAAATTAGAGGTTACTAAATTACCCTTGACATTGTTTTAAAACTTGTTCAGCTCTTAGTAACATAAATTCTGGGTAAAATTCAATGTCATTTTTTTCTTCTTTACTTAGTGCAATTGATCGTTTAATTTCCTTGCAATAAGGTTTTGTAGATTTTCCAAAGAATTTGGCAGAACCCATGTTCCATTCAGCATTTGCTAAAATGACTCTTGGGTTTTTTTCTGCAATCGCCAGTGCTTTTGCATACAATTGATTATTTACACTTCCTAAAGTCATACCGTATTTTTGGCCATCAAATGCAATATAACTTAAGTTTAAAAATGCTTGTGTAATAAGTATTTCTGGATTGTTTTCTGAATTCGATTTTGCTGTATCTAAAAAATTTTGTGCTTTTGTTAATTTTGCTTTTAAAACTGCTTCATCTTTTATTCCAAAACTATCACTTATCTCGACGTTTGCCGCGTAATAAGCGGGTAACCAATTTTCTGGTTCTGCTTTTGTGATTCTTTCAAATAATTGTGAGGCTTCTTTGTTATTTCCATTTTCCCATAAACTAAAAGCTTTTTGCATTCCTATTTGGTATTTTGTTTGCGCAGAAATCCCTGTCGCAATGAAAATTGCGATGATAATTGTAATTTTTTTCATGTCGTAAGTGTTTAGATAATTGTTTTAAATATTTATTTAAATTAAAGAAAAGGTGAAGTGTATAGATTCTTTTCTTATTTATTTTAATGCAATGGTGAGCTTTGTATCTTTCGTTACTTTAAATTTTGCATCCCTATATTTTGGAGCTCCCATAAAACCAGTTGCACCGTTAGACATGCCTATTGGTTCTTTTGGTATTCCTAAAAAATTGGTGTCTAATTTGTTATTGTTATTGGAATCATGAAAAGCAGAAATAGCATAAACTCCAGTAGGAATATCTTTTAAAGTTATGGATGCTTTTTTATCTTCAATTTTTACAATCGTTCCTTTTATTGGATTTTTTAAAAAACTTTCTTCTTCATTATAAATAGCAATATACAAGTTACCATTATTAGATTTTATGCCTTTAAAATCTATTACAATGCTATGTTTTTCTTGCGCACAGGTAAATACGGTTCCGGTAAATATAAAAGTGAGAATTATAAGTAAATTTTTCATAATGTTTTTTTGATGATTCAAATATCTGATGTTTCTGCGTGAAATACACAAGAATAATACCGAATTGTTATTTTTTTCTTCTCAATTGTTAACTCGATGGGGATTCTGCTTACTTCTTTCCCTCTTTTTTCACTGGTATTAACTTTTTTAAAATTTCCGCCTTGATCTTGTCATATTAATGAATTCTCATATTCCTTTTTTTGAATAAAAAAAGTCAGATACGAGGGTAGGATATAGCTGCTCAAAAAATTATAAATTATCTAATTGATTTGTTTTTTTATTATCGCTAATTGTCCAGAAGAAACCTAAAAAAAAGAACCTGTCTGCATTGGGTATTATTGCTTGTCTGTCGAAATTACCATTAGGTTCTGCGGTGTTTTTGTAATTGTAACCAAATACATTTTGAGTTGCTAAAACGTTGTTTACAGAGAGGTATAGAATTTTTTGTGCATCTATTAAATATGCCCAATTTACACTCAATGAATTGTAGTTCTTAGTTTGGTTATTTAAAAATCCAACTTCATTTGGATTTGTATAATTTCTTCCAGAAGCAAAATTGTAACTGAAGCCAATTTGGCTTTTCCACTCTTCTACCCAATGTTTCGCAACTAAAGATAAATTATGCTTGGACGCAAAATTAGGTCTTGCTGCCGTAGGGTAGTTTTTGTAATTTCTTTTTGTATCTAAATATGAGTAGGAAAGCCAATAATCTGTATTTTTTATTTTTCCATTTTGTCTCCAAAAAACATCGAAACCTTTTGCAAAACCACTTCCATTATTATTAAAGTTACTCGTATTCACAAGAATATTATTATATTTTACCAAGTCTTTGTAATCTTTATAATACGCCTCCACTCTAAATATTTGACCTCGTTTTGTGGCCTGATAATTTGCAATTAAATGCGATGTGTTTTCAGCTTTAAAATTTTCATTGAATTTCAAATATTCGTTTTTAGGGTTTTGATAAAATTGACCATAAGCAAGAGATAACTGTGAATTTTTGCCTGCTTTGTAGGCTAACGAAAGTCTTGGAGAGATGGTAAATTCGTTTAATAATTCAGAATTTTCTGTGCGAATTCCAATTTTTGTAGCTAAATTTTTAGAAAAGAAAATATCTGTTTCAACAAAAGTGGCAAGTAGGTTGTTATTAAAACTATATTTTAATTTACCTCCATTATTTTGTGTATAATCTTCATTAAAATAAGTTGTAAAATACTCTGAACCAAAACTAACTTTAAATCGATTAGAAAACTGTTTTTTAAGTTTTACTTTAAAATGCATTGAGTTTTCGTTGTCTGTTACTAAATCATCAATAATATTTAGGTTTGAATAGTCATTTGTGAAACTAAAACCGGTTTCTATTTTCCAATTGTCACCAAATCTATTCTTGTACGAAGTATTAAAATACAGATTTCTGTTTTTTAGCCCGAAACGAAATCCATCAACATAATTTATGTCATCCTGAATTACATCGAAATTCGTATGACTAAATGCACCGTACAATTTTAGTAGAGATTCATTTTTAAATTGGTGTCTATATACCATTTCTCCGCTCAATGCTTGTACAGGGTTTTTCCATGTATTTCTGTCAGGAAAAGCTTCCTGATAAGGCTCTAAATTGACATATGATGTGTTAATACTAAAAGAATTATTACCCCAAATTTGCGTGTTCCCCAAACCTAAACCGACTGTCATAAATGATAAGTCCGTTTTTTCTTCAACAGGTTGGTCAATCGTGTTTAACTGTAAAATACTTGATAAAGCTTGTCCATATTCTGCCGAATAACCACCTGTAGAAAAAGAAATTCCTTTAAACAAAAATGGAGAAAAGCGTCCGCGAGTTGGAATATTTCTTGCAGAAGCTGCATATGGGGTAAAAACGCGAATTCCATCAATAAAGATTTGGGTTTCTTCAGCTTCTCCTCCGCGCACAAAAAGACGTCCATCCTCATCTACAGTAGAAGTTCCTGGAAGTGTCTGTAATGCACCCATTACATCACCCAAAGCACCTGCTGTTGTGACAATATCTAACGGTTTTAATACAGTAACTTTAGCTTTCTCTCCGGCTTCAAAAGTACCTGCGTTTATAATAACAGCATCCAGTGCATTTACATCATCCCGTAATTTTATTTTTAATTCTTTTAGTAATGAAACATCGGCTGTTTTAAGATAAGTTTCGAAAGAAATAAACGATATAGCTATAGTTTGTGTTCCTTTTTCTGGGGTGAAAAAAGAGAACTCTCCTCGTTCATTTGTCGATGTGCCGTCGTAAGTGCCATCTAAATATACATTTGCCCCTTCTATTGGTTGTTGATTTGAGTCTGTAACTTTGCCTGAAATGGTAGTTTGCGCAGTTAATGAAAATTGACTTGCTATTAACAGAATACATAATATTTGTTTCATCGGTATTTATGTTTTGATGATACAAAGATGTATTGGTTATAACTCAAAAAATAAAAAGAAATACCGAGTTGTAATTTTTGATTGATGAATTGTGTTTAACAATATAGGAGGATTATAGTCCGCATATTCATACGTATATCGTACTTTATTTGAAATTTTAATACCCATTAATTCTAATTTTTATGATTTTTTTATTAAAAATAGTAGGTCGTAGTCTTTAAATAGTTTTGGTTTTTGTAGTTAAAAAAAAGTAAATCTATTACTCAAAATTCCAAATATTGGGTATCTATTTTATAGAATTTTTATGTAAAATTCGTACCAATTCTGTTAAGGTTTTAAAATTGTTATTTACGGAAATAATAAGAAACCTTATTTATGCGATAATTTTATTTCTAGTAATGTTCTATTTGACTTGATGTAATCTGAAATGACTTTGCTTCTTAAAATTTCAATATCATCATTGAAATATATTCCCCATCTATCTTCTTTTAATAAGTGCGTTATTTGTTTTTTTCTTCTATGCGCCTCAGAATAATTAAATAAATAATTTGTAGAATTCTTTTTTTGAGGTTGAATTTTCGCAGTTTTTTCTTTAAAATTGACTTCAATAAAAAATATTCTTTCTTTAGAGTTAATAGGGTAGAAGTCTGTCCATTTTGCAAAGCCAATGATAACTTCTTGGTTCTTATAATTCTCGTTAGCGTTGATTTTCCATCTACAGTTTGCCACCCTTCCCCAATGATTTGATTTTCTGTAAACACCTTCTGTCGTATAAAAATATATGCTTTCAGATTTACTTTTGTAGTTTATGTCTGTTGGAAATTCAAAATTATTCACTTGATTAAATTCACAAAAAGTATGTTTAAAAAAATTGGTCTTATTATAGGTTTTCAAAATTCAATTTAAATTTTTTAACGAAAGTAAGGAAGCAAACTTAAATATCATAATGAGGTGTTATTCGTCCTTATTATTAAATCACAAAGAAAAACGCAATCAAATAAATGATTGCGTTTTTAATATTTCAAGAAAAATAGTTTTCTTTTTTATAAGCTCCAAATAACTTTTGGGATAAGCTGTTACTCTGCTTACTTTACTTCTTCGAAATCTACATCTTCAACATTGTCTCCTTGTTCGTCAGATGCTTCTGGTTGACCTTGTTGTGCGCCAGCATCAGCTCCCTCAGCACCACCTTGTGCAGCATACATCTCTTCAGATGCGGCTTTCCACGCTTCGTTGATTGTCGCTAAAGCGGTATCAATAGATGCCAAATCTTTAGATTCATGTGCAGCTTTTAATTCAACTAAAGCAGCTTCAATTGGTCCTTTTTTATCATCAGATAATTTTTCACCAAACTCAGTTAATTGCTTCTCTGTTTGAAAAATCATAGAATCTGCTTCGTTGATTTTTTCTGCAGTTTCTTTTGCAGTTTTATCAGCATCAGCATTTTCTTCTGCTTCTCGTTTCATTTTAGCGATATCATCTTCAGATAATCCAGAAGAAGCTTCAATTCTAATTTCGTGAGATTTGTTTGTTCCTTTGTCTAAAGCAGAAACTTTAATAATACCGTTTGCATCAATATCAAAAGTAACTTCAACTTGAGGTACACCTCTTTGTGCTGGAGGTAAACCATCTAAATGGAAACGTCCTATTGTATTATTATCTGCAGCCATAGCTCTTTCACCTTGTAAAACGTGAATTTCTACTGATGGTTGATTGTCTACTGCTGTAGAGAATACTTGAGATTTTTTTGTAGGAATTGTTGTGTTTGCATCAATTAATTTTGTGAAAACATTACCCATTGTCTCAATACCTAAAGATAAAGGTGTAACGTCTAATAACAATACATCTTTAACGTCTCCAGACAAAACACCACCTTGAATTGCAGCTCCTAAAGCAACAACTTCATCAGGGTTTACTCCTTTACTTGGTGCTTTCCCAAAGAATTTTTCAACAGCTTCTTGCACAGCAGGTATTCTTGTAGAACCACCGACTAAAACAATCTCGTCTATTTCGTCTAAGGATAAATCAGCATTTTTTAATGCAGTTTTACAAGGAGCAATAGTTCTTTTGATTAAATCGTCTATTAATTGCTCAAATTTAGCTCTTGTTAAAGTTCTTACCAAGTGTTTTGGTCCGCTGGCAGTAGCAGTAACATAAGGCAAGTTAATTTCTGTTGAAGCAGAAGAAGATAATTCAATCTTTGCTTTTTCAGCAGCTTCCTTTAAGCGCTGTAAAGACATTGGATCTTTACGTAAATCGATTCCTTCGTCAGATTTAAATTCTTCAGCTAACCAGTTAATGATTTTTTCATCAACATCATCACCACCTAAATGCGTGTCTCCATCAGTAGCTAATACTTCAAAAACACCGTCTCCTAATTCTAAAATAGAAACATCATGTGTTCCTCCACCAAAATCAAAAACAACAATTTTTTTATCGTCATTGGATTTGTCTAATCCGTAAGCTAATGCAGCAGCAGTAGGCTCGTTTATAATTCTTTTTACAGCTAAGCCTGCAATTTCACCCGCTTCTTTAGTTGCTTGTCTTTGTGCATCATTAAAGTATGCAGGCACAGTAATTACGGCTTCACTAACATCAGTTCCTAAATAATCTTCAGCAGTTTTTTTCATTTTCTGTAAAACCATTGCAGAAATCTCTTGTGGCGTATATAAACGACCATCAATATCTACTCTAGGTGTATCATTATCTCCTTTAACTACTTTGTAAGGAACTCTCGTAACTTCTTTTGAAGACTCAGAAAATTTGTTCCCCATAAAACGTTTAATAGAATAAACCGTTTTTGTTGGATTAGTTACAGCTTGTCTTTTTGCTGGATCGCCAATTTTACGCTCTCCCTCCTCAACAAAGGCAACGATAGATGGTGTAGTTCTTTTTCCTTCTGCGTTAGGAATTACAACTGGCTCATTTCCTTCCATTACAGAAACACAAGAGTTCGTTGTACCTAAATCGATTCCAATTATTTTACTCATAATATTTATTTAAATATATTTTAATTCAATTTTACAATAGCTATTAGTCAAACTGTGTGCCAACTATTTTTTGACTGTAAAATGTCAGTTTTCTAAAAAAATAGTTTCAATTATTGTGACATTCTGACATAAATTCAAGCTAAAGTATTGCTTAAAGTGGATCAGAAATAATTAATCTTCTTGTATTTAGTTTGTTAGGTCAGAATTAAACTTGTTGAAACATAATTTATCTCGTTAGAAAAGATATGTTCTTACCGTGCTTGGTTCTAAACCAAAAGTATTTTTATAAGTAAAGAATAGTATAGTGACAAAGAGCACAGGTGTTTGTAATGTAACAAGTATATGGTTACTATTGCAGAAGTTCCTGAAGCTACTACTAAATTTGATAGATTTAATGAGAGCGCTAAGATTTATTTAATGTAAGCCATTGAGTTCTAGTTTTCTTATTTATAGTTAATAGATGTTTATATTTTATCAAAAAAATAAGCTTATTATCACGAATTTTATACATTTACATCGTTAATGAGTTTAAATATTGAGAATGTCGCAATTTATTAGTGTTTTTGATATGTTAAAGATTGGTGTTGGGCCATCTAGTTCACATACTTTAGGTCCCTGGCGTGCTGCTGAGCAATGGATCCATCAATTAAAAAAGAATCAAAAATTTTATTTAGTTGATACAATCAAAGTAGATTTATACGGTTCTCTCTCTTTAACAGGAAAAGGGCATGCTACAGATCTTGCCATTCAATTAGGTTTAAGTGGTGCAGATCCAGAATATATTCCTATTGGAGATATTGCAGAAATTATTGATGCGATTGATAATAATGAATTACTTTTTTTAAATAATGAAAAAAATATACCGTTTTATAAATCGTCTATAACATTTAATAGGGAGTTCCTTCCTTTTCATGCAAATGGAATTAAATTTAGCGGTTTTTTTAATGGTGAAGAAATTTCTAATGAAACCTATTATTCTATCGGAGGTGGTTTTATTGTGCAAGAAAATGATCATTTAAAAGAGGAAATAGAAATAAATAACAAGAACTTTCCTTTTCCCATAAGTAAAGCGATTGAGTTAGAAGAATTTTGTGAAAAAGAAAATCTAGGAATTTCTGAAATTGTTTACTTAAATGAATTAGAACTTCATTCTTCTGAATTTATTAACAATGAAATTTATAGAATTTGGGATACAATGTTAGAGTGCATGTACATAGGATGTCACACAAAAGGAAAGCTTCCTGGGGGATTAAATGTAAAAAGACGTGCTTTTGATACGCATCAAAAATTAATTAAAGGCACATGTTATGATAATCCGAAAGAATGGATTACCGCCATAAGAAGTACAGAAGTTAAATTTAGAGAAATATTAAAATGGGTAAGTTGTTTTGCTCTTTCTGTGAATGAAGTAAATGCAGCTTTGGGAAGAGTAGTTACCGCTCCAACAAATGGAAGTGCAGGTGTAATACCAGCTGTTTTAATGTATTATATGGTAATAGAAAACCATGAAGCTGATTTTAATCAAATAAAAAAATTCTTATTAACTGCCGGCGAAATTGGAAGTATTTTTAAAAAAAATGCCACAATATCTGCTGCAATGGGAGGTTGTCAGGCAGAAATAGGCGTATCATCTGCAATGGCAGCAGCGGCTTTAACAGAATTGTTAGGTGGTACTGCAGCACAATGTTTGTCTGCCGCAGAAATTGCTATGGAGCATCATTTGGGCTTAACTTGTGATCCTATAAGAGGTTTGGTACAAGTGCCTTGTATTGAACGTAATTCTATGGGAGCAATAAAAGCAATTCATGCAGCAGAGATTGCTTTAGAAACGGATCCTAAAGAATCTTTGGTGCATTTAGATGAGGTTATAGACACTATGTGGGAAACTGCCAAAGACATGAATAAAAATTACAAAGAAACTTCTAAAGGGGGGCTAGCAGTTGCCGTTAGAATTGTAAATTGTTAAAAAAAAAGTCCAAAAATTTTAAAAAACTTTTGGACTTTATAATATCGCTAACTAAATAGTGTTATTACTTTTCAGAACTTTGCACGGCTAAATTATAAATAACCAAACCAAATCCTATTTTATTAATAGCATCTCCAATATTGTAAATAACATCCATACTTAAGCCACCAAAAATGCCCTCATACCAGCCTGGAGTTCCAGCCATGTAACCTAAAGGATAAATTGCCCAACCAACTAAAACAAACCAGCATAAAGTTTTGTGAGCATTTAAAACAGCTCCACCAGCTTCAACAGCTAATTTCTTGGCATCTCCGAGCCAAATATCATAAACGATTACAAAGTAAGCTAAACCAGATATTAGACCCCATAACCAGGCACTATCTCGATAAATTACTTCTCCCATATATCCTGTTATCAGCATCACAACTGATAAGAAGATTAATCTCCACATTAAAGATTTTTTTGCTCCCGCAACTTTTAAGATTAAATAGAATTCAACACACATTAGTGGAACAGTTAAAATCCAATCTACATACCTGAAGAAGGTAGGAGATTCTCCGTTAGAAGCCCAATAGTCTCTCATGTACCAATAATGCACGGCGGCGATAAAGGTAATTAAACCAGAGACTAGAAGAGAAGTCCTCCATTTTTTATCAACACTATTCATTGATAAAAAGAAAAATACTGCAGCAGCCATCATGGCCATACAGCCAACAAAAAATGTAAATCCAACATAATCGCTTGGATCCATTTTCGCAACTGAAAGAAAATTAATAGATAAATTCATGATTTTCATTAAAAATTAAGTTATTAAATTGATTATTTCTCTCATGCTTTAAAAAAAACATTCAACCAAATATACCAATAATATTGTTAACTTTGTAATATGAGGAACACTTTTTATAGTAATTATCAAAATTTCATGTTATTTATTACGTTTTTCCTATTTTGGATAAGCATTCAATTTGGAGAAGTAGTTGAGGATTTTTTAGCGTACATACTAGTAATTTCACTAGGTATTTTGCATGGAGCTAATGATTTGTTGATTCTATCTATTAAAGAAAAAACGGATAAGACGTTCATAAAAAATCTTTTTATTTATATAGGTATAATTATATTGTGTTTAGTTATCTATATGTTTAGCTCTTTTACAGCTATTCTGTTTTTTGTTTTATTGAGTTCTTATCATTTCGGAGAAGAACACCTGAGCAAGAAAATAAATGTAAATGGATTGTTTAATTCTTTTTATTTTTTAGCCTACGGGATATTTATTTTTTCTTTGATATTTTATCAATCTGCTGCCGATGTAGATTTAATTATGACAGAACTAACAGGTTTAACTTTCACCGAGTTTCAAATAAAAATGGCCTTATTATTAAGTGGTGTTTTTTTATGTATTGGAAGTATATATCTCGTTTTAACTAAAAAAAATAAGGTAAAAATATTTTTTAGAGAAATTTTTTATTTACTTCTACTTTATCTAGTATTTCAAAATTCTTCTCTCGTATTAGGGTTTGCCATATATTTTATTTTTTGGCACTCCATACCCTCTATTATTCATCAAGTAGTGTTTATTTCAGGAAATTTAAATGAAAAAGCTATTTTCTATTATGTAAAAAAAGCCTTAATTTATTGGGTAATTAGCGTTGTTGGACTATTCGTTTTATACCAATTAGTTCCACAGATAGAGCTTTTTGCTACCGTAGTTTTTGCAATTTTATTTGCAGTAACTGCTCCACATACTTGGGTGATGCATAAAATGAAAAATTAACGAGTAAAAACCAAATCATTTCCTGAAGACAGTTCTTCAGAAAAACGATATTTATCAATATTAAAACCCTTTAATTCTTCTATTGTATTTACATTGTTTTCTATAATGTACCGAACCATTAAGCCACGTGCTTTTTTAGCGTATGTCATTACAATTTTATATTCACCTTTTTTAAAATCTTTAAAAACGGGTGTAATCATGGGTACTTTTAAAACCTTTTTAGGCAGTACTTTAAAGTATTCAGAACTTGCCAAATTAACAAGTATTTCATCCTCTTCTAATTCGCTATTTAAAGATTGTGCAACCGTGTCATCCCAAAATTTATAAAGATTTTCTGTATGCCCAATTTTTAATCTTGTTCCCATTTCTAAACGATAAGGTTGTATGAGATCTAAAGGTTTTAAGATGCCATATAGACCTGACAAAATTCTGAGGTTATTTTGCAGTAAAGGTATTTTTTCTTCGGCAAGAGAATTTACATCAATTCCCTGAAATACGGCACCTGTAAAAGAATAAATGGCTTGTTTAGCATTTTGGGGAGTAAAAGGAGTTTTCCAATTTTGATTTCTATCATAATTCAAAGCAGACAAATCATCAGAAATTTTCATCAACTCAGATAATTTTTTCTTTGAAAGTGTTTTTAGTTTCTTATTTAATTTTTCTGAATGTTCTAAGAAACGAGGTTCCGTGTGCAAGCTTGTTGGTGCTTTGCTTTCGAAATCTAATGATTTTGCTGGTGAGATGATGATTTTCATAAGATGAATTTGAAAAATTAAAAGACCGAATTTATTTCGGTATTTATAATTGAAAAATAGTAAAGTATAAATGTACAAATCTTGGTAAAAGATTTCAAATAAACAAACGAGTTAATTCTAATCAAGCTATTTAATAAATTGATGGTAAATTCTATTTTGATTTTTTTCTAGGGATTAATCAAACTATTTCAATTATCTTAGGTCAAAAGAAAAGAAATAAAACAAAACTTGAGTAAAGACGAAGAACTTGTAAAAAAGTTAAAGGATCCTACACAAAAAGAGAAAGCTTTTAGTGAGCTGCTGGACGTCTATCAAGAACGATTGTATTGGCATATTAGAAAGATTGTAACGACCCACGAAAATGCGGATGATGTCTTGCAAAATACCTTTGTTAGAATTTATAAAAGCATATTAAAATTTGAGGAAAAAAGTAGTTTACACACTTGGATGTATCGGATAGCATACAATGAATCTATTCGGTTTTTAGAGAAAAATAACAAAAAAAGTCATCGAAATATTGATGAAGTACCAACATCTAATTTACAAGTTTTATTTGAAGATGCGTATTTTGATGGAGATGAAGTTCATAAAAAACTTCATAAAATTATAGCCGGACTGAAAGAAAAACAAAAGCGGATTTTTCATATGAAATATTTCGATGATATCAGTTTTCGGCAGATGTCAGAAATTTTAGAAACCTCAGAAAGTACATTAAAATCTACTTACTATTCAGTAGTAAAAATTATTGAAAAAAAAATATTTTTATAAATCCAAACTATTTTTAAAAAGTAGGGTCTAAGTATATATTATGAAAAAAGCAACAGAAAATACAAACCAAAATAACTTTTTAAAAGGAGGTTTTAAAGATGATATTTCTGAACATCACAAAGCTTCTCTAGGTATTACTGTTCCTGAAGGGTATTTCTCAAAATCTAAAAGGTCAATTATAGATAAGATTGAAGAAGAAGTTGTCACAGAAGTTCCAAAAGAAATGAAGAAACCATTGATTTTTTGGTTGCGACCTCAATTTAAGTTTATGGCAGCAGCATCTTTAGTTTTTATTTTAAGTTTAACATTTTGGTTACAGAGTGCCAATAACAGGGATTTAGATGAAAGTACTATTGAGTTTTTATCCTTTTCAGATGACAATCTAATCAATGCACTTATTGGAAATGATAATGAATTTGAGGCATTTGCAGATGCTATTCTAATTAATGAAATTGTCATAAAAGCTGAACTTTCTGAACAAAAAATGGATGATTTGTTTTTTAATTCTTTATTTGTAGAGGATTCATTAATAGATAATTACACAGATGATCAGTTCTTAGAAACAATTATTTTATAAATTTTTCAAACTATTTTAAAAAGCATAGTTCTAAGTATTTAGAAACAATTATTAATAAAAAATTTAAAATTATGAGAATTTCAATTCGAAATCAAAAGAGTCAAAAATTAAACATTTTATTTTTATCAATTAGTACATTTATTTTATCATTATTATTGTTAACATCATGTTCAGAGAGTGAAACAATCGAGACAGGAGCTGATGATGCCACTTTAATTTCTAAAATAGAAAGTGCCACCAAAGTTACCTTAGACGAAAATAGTCTGCCAGGAGCAACAGCCTCTGTATTCAACGGAGATTTAGCAGATAGTTATATTACAAATGTAGGATATGCCTCAGGTTTAGGATATGAAGTATCGTTAGGTACAGACAACTTATCAAGAGAAGAATTGAATAGTACTGTGTTTTTCTCTAAAGAAGGAAAAAAATTGGTAGACACTAACGAAAAACGAGCTAGAAAAAGAGCCAAATGTTTTCATTTTGTTTTTCCAATAGATTTTATAATGCCCGATGATACTTCAATTACTTTAGAAAGTAAAGAGGACTGGGTTTTAATTAGAGATTGGTATAAAGAGAATCCAGGGATAAAAGTACGTCCAGAGTTTGTTTTCCCTGTAGATGTTAAGTTAGAAGACGGCACTGTGCAGACTTTAATTGATAGAGAAGAATTGATTGCTATAAAAAACTCATGTAAAAAAGGAAAAAACAAAAGAAAGTGTTATAAATTAGTGATGCCTGTTAGTTTTACAATGGCAGATGCAACAGTAATTACAGTTAGTGAAAGATCCGATTTTAAATTATTAAGAGCTTGGTGTAAAGCAAATCCAAATGCAACGGAAAAACCAATCTTAAATTATCCTGTGGATGTTATTTATAGAGATGATACCACAGCAACAATTAATGATGAAGCAGAAATGAAAGCTGCTAAAGAATCTTGTAAATAGTAATTTTTGTATTTTAGATGTTTAAGAGCCAAAAAATAAATGTAAAATGAAATTAAAAACCATCTTATATACGACTAGCTTTATGAGTTTGATGTTATTTAATACAACACTTTTTGCTCAAGATTCTAATTACGATTTAATTACTAAAGAGCTTACCAAAGAACAAAGAGGTTTGTTGCAGGAGGAAAGAGTGGCAATGAAAACCAATAGAGATTCATTTAAAGCAACATTAACAAAAGAGCAGTTAGCCATCTTAAAAGATAAAACCATTTCTAAAAATGAAATAAAAACAAAGTTGATGTCTACGTTTACCAGAACACAAAAAGATTTGGTAAGAAATCAACAAATACATTTAAGAAAGACGAGAGATAATTTTAGAAAAACGCTTACAGGTGAGCAACGTAAAATGTTGAAACAGCGAATTGAAAAAATTAGAAAAGCAAAAGATAGGGGAGAACTTAAAAATGGTGCAAGACAAAACAATGTTAAAGACGGAAAGAAAAGGAGAGGAAAAGGTAATTAGTTAAAAAAAATATGAGAAATCCTTTTCAGGAAATTAGAACAACTATAAAAAGTTTTGGGTTGCTATTGTTTACGATAGCAACCTCTTTTTGTTCTTTTGCGCAAGAAAATGAAGAGGATTATATTGATGGCTTATTAGGTGAACTTTTTTTTAATGAGCAGCAATTTTTAGATGAATTGATAGAGAGCGACTTTTCGTATAATTTTTTCTACACTTCTGTTTCTTACAATAGCAACACTTTTTTTTCAGGAAGAGATTCCGATACAGATCAGTTTAACCTAATTCCTCAAGTCTCCTATTATCATTCTTCCGGCTTTAACGCAAGTGTCTCTGGTATTTATTATCAAAATTTTGCCCCAAGTTGGGATTTTACAAGTCTCTCTGCAGGCTATTTTAATACCTTAGGTAACAAAAAAAGTATCATTTATAATCTAGGATATACAAAGTATTTTTATTCTGATGGTTACAATGGGTTTACAAATTCTTTAGATCTAAGTATAGGTGTTAGAAATAAAAAAAGAACTTTAGGCACAAGTGTTTCCGCATCCTACTTATTTGGTACAGAAGAGAGTTATCAATTTGTTTCCAGTAGTTTTGCAAATTTCACTTTAAAAAGAGCTGCTACTTTTGCACTGCGTTTGAGACCAAGGCTAAGTTTTATCATTGCAAAGCAAAATATTACAATTGATAAAGTTGTGATACGGGCAAACAGACCTGTTTTAAAAACTTTTAATTTTGATGTGTTCGGTTTATTAAACACACAAGTAAATCTTCCGCTTTCTCTTTCTTTAAAATCATGGGATTTTGAATTAGGCTATAAC
>JAQXAP010000029.1 GCA_029252865.1 Polaribacter sp. | reverse complement strand
CCAGGAACTAAAAGAAAAGAAGTGGGAACTATTTTTCTGATTTCAGCAAAATATTCAGCTTTTGTTGCGCCAACGACATACATTAAATTTTCAGAATTTTTCCATCTTTTAGAGGTTTCTAAAACTTCTTTGTACAATTCTTTGCCGTTAACTTCTTTTGTTTGAAAATCGAAAGCACCTTCATTAGATGTTAATGCTAACATAATGGTCTGTTTGTCTTTAAAGGCTAAAAAAGGTTCTACAGAATCTTTTCCCATATAGGGAGCAACAGTAACGGAATCAAAAGCTAAATCTTCAAAAAATGCTTTTGCATACATGGTTGAGGTGTTCCCAATATCTCCACGTTTAGCATCTGCAATTGTGTAGATTTCTGGATAATTACAATTTAAATATTGAATCGTTTTTTCTAGAGATTGCCAGCCTTTTATGCCATAAGCTTCATAAAAAGCGGTATTTGGTTTGTACGCAACACACAAATGATGAGTAGCATCAATAATTGCTTTGTTAAAGGCAAAAATAGGATCTTCTTCTTTTAAAAGATAAGTCGGGATTTTGTTTAAATCCACATCTAATCCAATACATAAAAATGATTTTTTCTCTCTAATGTGGGCACTAAGTTCTTGTGTTGTCATTTGTTTTCTAAAAGTTGTGTAAAAGTAAGTATTTTTGTTTTTAAATTAAGTGTCAAGTTGTAAGTAATGGATTTGCTTTACAAGAAAAAATATAAAAATTAACATATGTACAAAATAGTATTAATTTTAGTTTTACTCTTCTTTTTTACAAGTTGTAGTTTTGAAGCTCCGAAAGAATTTTCCGATAAAGCTTTAAATGAAAAATTATATAATTTAAAAGATATTGATTTAACATTGCAAGAAGTATTGAATCAATACAAAGGTAAAAAGGTCTTAATTGATGTTTGGGCTTCATGGTGTAGAGATTGTATTGCAGGATTACCGAAAGTTAAAGAGCTTCAGGGAGAATTTAGAGAAGTTGTTTTTTTATTTTTATCTGTTGATGAAAGAATTGATTCTTGGAAAAGGGGAGTAAAACGTTACAAGATAAAAGGAGAGCATTATAATTTACCAAAAGGAATGAAAAAAGGAGATTTGGTAGAATTCTTAAATGTTAGTTGGATTCCCAGGTATGTTGTTGTGAATGAAAAAGGAGAAATAACTCTCTTTAATGCTACTGATGCTTCAGATAACGATATTATCACAGCTTTAAAAAAAGTTATATAAAACGATATCGTAACTATTTGTTTTTCTCATTGATTCTTGACTTTCCATTTCATAAATTTACATTAAAATTAATCAGGTAATAATAGAAGCCTTTTGGGTGATAAAATAAAAATTATGAGAGCAAAAATAGTAGCGGGAAATTGGAAAATGAATAATGATAAGGATGAAAGTAAAGAGCTTATCAAAGATTTAAAAAAAGCAATAAAAAAAGAGGGATTAAAAAATACTCGTGTTATTGTGGCTCCTACTTTTGTGAATCTTTCCTCATCAATAAAGGCGGCTAGAAAATCTAAAATAGAAGTGGTTGCGCAAAATATGCATCAATCTAAAAATGGGGCTTTTACAGGTGAAATTTCTGCTGATATGTTAAAGTCAATAGGAATTAAAACAGTGATTTTAGGCCATTCAGAAAGAAGAACTTATTTTAATGAAACAGATGTTTCGTTAGCTGCAAAAGTTGACGCGATTATAGCAAATGATTTAGAAACTATTTTCTGTTTTGGAGAATTATTAGAAGATAGAAAATCTGAGAATCACTTTGCGGTTGTAGAGAGTCAAATTGCAAATGCATTATTTCATTTAGAGGCAGATGCTTGGAAAAGTATTGTTTTAGCCTACGAGCCAGTTTGGGCAATTGGTACAGGAGAAACAGCAAGTGCAGAACAAGCGCAAGAAATGCATGCATTCATTAGAAGTACAATAGAAAAAAAATACAGTAAAAAAGTTTCTGATAAAATATCAATCTTATACGGAGGAAGTGTAAAACCTGCAAATGCGAAAGAAATTTTTTCTAAACCAGATGTAGATGGAGGTTTGATTGGTGGGGCAGCTTTAAATGTTGCTGATTTTACAGGAATTATTAAAGCTATTTAAGTATCATATTTAAAGATATTTACAATAAATTTGCATCGAGATTTTAAAAATTTCGATGCATTTTTTTTTACAACAATTTATGGATAATATTTATATAGAATACAATTTTACAATAACACCTATAGAACCAGCAACAGAGATTTTAATTGCAGAGTTAGGAAATGTTGGTTTTGAGAGTTTTGTTGAAAACGAAAATGGAGTTACAGCTTATATTCAAAAGGAAGATTGGAATTCTAATATTTTAGATAATATTTTTATTTTAAGTTCGGATGAGTTTTCGATTGAATATAACAAAAACGAAGTTGAACAAACTAATTGGAATGCTGAATGGGAAAAGAATTTTACACCTATTCAAGTAGAGGATACTGTTAGTATTCGTGCACCATTTCATGAAAACCCAAATTTAAAATACGATATTGTAATTGAACCAAAAATGAGTTTTGGTACTGGTCATCATGAAACTACACACATGATGGTTCAGCATTTATTAGCTTTAGATTTAGAAAATAAAAAGGTTTTAGATATGGGGTGTGGAACTGGAATTTTGGCAATTTTTGCTGAAATGAAAGGAGCAAATCCGACAGATGCTATAGATATTGACAACTGGTGTTATGAAAATTCAATAGAAAACGCAGAAAGAAATAATTGTAGAAATATTTCTGTTTACGAGGGTGATTCATCGCTTTTAGTAGATAAAAAATATGATGTTATTATCGCTAACATTAATAGAAATATTTTGTTAATGGATATGAAAGTGTATGCAAATTGTTTAAATAAAAAAGGAGTATTACTTTTAAGTGGTTTTTATCAAGAAGATATCCCTATTATAGATGCAGAAGTTTCTAAATATGATTTGAAATTAGAAACTTTTATAGAAAGAAATAATTGGGTTGCATTGAAGTACAATAAATTGTAATTTTGTGATTATGAGTACAAAAGAAAAAATTCAGGAGGATGTTGATGTCTTAGAGCAAGAAACACATCAGCATGAAATCGTTTTACATAACGATGATGTGAACACATTTGATCATGTAATTGATTCCTTAATTGATGTTTGCGACCATTCATTCGAGCAGGCGGAGCAGTGTGCAACTTTAGTTCATTACAAAGGAAAGTGTACCGTAAAGTCGGGTGAGTATAAATATTTAGAACCAAGATGTTCTAAATTATTGCAACTAGGTTTGTCTGCAGAATTGATTTAGTAATGGAGAATGTTTTTAAATATTACGAGTTTTCTTCTTTTTTTTTAGATCGATCAGGTACATTTTCTGGTAACGAAATTTGTTACACAGGCTTGAATGAAACCCATTTTTTAATTTTCGAAAAGAAAAACGCTACCTATAATCTATTTGTTTCTAGATATAAAACTAAAAATGATGTAGGTATTAAGTCTCCAGAAATCTTAGAATTATTAATAGAAAACTACGATAAAAGTATTCCTGCACATCGCATTGCTATTAAGCAGTATATCGACTAAAATTGAATATTTTTTAAATGAAGTCGTTATTATAATTTCTGGCAGTCTTCACAAACCTTTTTTCGAAGCTATGTATTGGTTTAATTTTTCCAATCGAGAACATTTAGTGTTTGTTTTAGTCATCTTCTAAAAGCTAAAGTTTATGTTTTACTCGATAATAGCCTTCTTGAGTAATGTCACATTTTTAAGAAGTCTAATTTTAATAATTTCATGTAACCTATTGAGGTTTTATCGTCTACTGAAATCCTTAAGAGTTACAATATACAATAGAAATGTTTTTTGTGAAATGTTTATAATTAATGGATTTTAGTAAAAAAAACAATTTGATTTATTTTTAATATCGTTATAAAAATGTTTAACATCTTTAATAAAGAGTGTTTCATCGAAAAAAAACATTTAAAACAATACTTTCTTAATATTTTTTGCTTAAGATATAAGCATAATACATCAAAATTAGTTTATTGGCAGAAAGTAAAATAATCGTTTTGTTTTTAACAGTGATATATGAGTCTGTACAGACTCCTTAAGATAGTAGTAGTTAGTTTTTAAACTAAGTTTGGTTAGGTGAAAAGACTTTGAATTTTTATTCAAGGTCTTTTCTATTTTGTCTAATATCGTTAAAAAAAAACTCATCTTTGAAAAAAGATGAGTTTGGTGACCATGCTAGGATTCAAACCTAGAACCTCTTGAGCCGTAATCAAGTGCGCTATTCAGTTGCGCCACATGGCCTTTAAGCGGGTGCAAATATAATAGCATTTTTTTAAACAAAGAAATCTTATGGTTTTTTTTATGAATTAATTTTTTCTTTGTACTGTTCTATGATAGGTTTTGCCATTTCTAAATCAGTATTTAGAACAAATAATTCAATTGAATTTATAGGGACACCAAATCCTGCTAATCTACCAGATTCAACTCGGTCTCGTATTTTAGAGTCAATCGTTGCTTCTTTTAATAAGGTTCGTAACCTATTTACAAGTATAGAATCATCAGTGAACACTTTGGTATAATCTTCTGACATAATTATTGATTTTAGTTTAATGAATTTATAGTTACAAAAGCTCTCCACCCAACAATAGCAAGTTGAAATTTGGATGCTTTAGAAATATCCAATCCTTTCTTAGTGAAGGAGGGCAAGATCAATCTGTTAATCTTTGCAAGAATTTTAAAAGTTTGTTTTTTCATTGGTCGTGAATTAGTGTTTAATTTTACCACATATAACAATTCACTCATTAAAATTAGCATGCTTAGAGATGAGCCACTTTTGTTTCTCTGGTGTGTTGTAATTTTTTGAAATAAAATGTGAAGTTTAAGTTAAGACTTTTTTTTTGATTAGTGTAATTAAATGAACACGCAAAATGTTTTTTTATTTAGTAGTATGAAATAATTTTTATTTTATCTGATAAATATATATCCGTTATTAATTGTTTCAAGAATAAAATAATACACATTACTTATTTTAAACTTTTCATCAAAACTAATTTTATTCTATGTTTATTTGGTAATGGATAGTTTAAGAGGTAAAAAAAAGTAATCTTTGTGAAGCTTTTTTTAGCCTTTCTATTTTTTTACCTTTTGCTAAAGTGATAAAAATGTATATTCGTACAAAATTATAATTTATGAATTTTTTATTCATTATTGGGGGTTTAGTCTTGTTGATTATGGGGGGAAACTGGTTGTTGAAGTCAGCAGTTGCTTTGTCCTTAAAGTTGGGAATCTCTAAAATAGTTATTGGGATGACTGTTGTTTCTTTTGCAACTTCAGCTCCAGAATTAATTGTGAGCATAAATGCTGCTTTAAGTGGTGCCTCGGATTTAGCTTTAGGAAATGTAATCGGTTCTAATATTGCTAATTTAGGATTAGTTTTAGGGATAACTTTATTACTTGGAACAATGCATGTTCAAAAAAGTTTTTATAAGACGGATTGGCCCGTAATGATGATAGCATCATTATTATTGTATTTTTTTCTAATTGATGATAAGGTTATTACTCAGAATGAAGGAATAATTTTGTTCTCTTTTTTAGTGGGTTTCTTGGTCTATCTTTTCCGTTTTCAAAAGACATCTGCTTTTGAAGAATTACCCGAGGAGGATAAACCAATACCTGTATATAATATTTTATTCTTTTTGGTTTCAGGAGGATTGGGGCTTTGGGGAGGATCAGAGTTATTGATAGAAGGAGCTACTTCTATGGCTTTACAATTTGGAGTAAGTGAACGTATTATTGGTGTTACCATTGTATCAATCGGAACAAGTGTTCCTGAGCTAGCAGCATCAGTGATAGCTGTTTTAAAGAAAGAGAAAGCAATTTCTCTAGGAAATCTTATCGGTTCAAATGTATTTAATATTTTAGCTGTTTTAGGAATTACTTCAATTATTACTCCGGTTAAAATAACGGATTTAGGTTTGTTAACAAGTGATATTTTTTGGATGCTAGGAATTTCTTTTGTTGTGTTGCCATTAGTCTTTATTCCGAAAGGATTTCGTTTAGGTTGGAAAGATGGAATTCTGTTGTTATCTTTATACGTAACTTTTATTTATTTGACGATTTAGAAGAAAATAATTTTAGCTAAAAAAGTAATGTATTTACTTTTTACCTGAAAAAGTGACAGAAATTATTAAGATAATAATTGTTGAAGGTAAGTCTAAATGCAATTATTAGCATAAAAAAAAGCCAACATGCTAATGTTGACTTTTTTTATTTGATAATTGCAAGATTATTTAATTGGTTTAACAGTTTTAATAATTCTTGCAGCAATTTTATATGGGTCACCATTAGAAGAAGGACGACGGTCCTCTAACCATCCTTTGTATCCTTTTTCTACTGCGATAATTGGAATACGAATAGATGCTCCTCTATCCGAAACTCCCCAAGAGAAATCGTTAATCGATGCAGTTTCATGATCTCCTGTTAAACGCTGGTCGTTAAATTCACCATAAACAGCAATATGTTCTTTTGTTACCGGTCTAAATGCTTCACAAATTTCTCCATATTTTTCTTTAGAACCACAAGTTCTCAAAATTGTGTTAGAAAAGTTTGCGTGCATTCCAGAACCATTCCAATCTCCTTTAATTGGTTTTGGGTGATATTCAATATACCATCCATGCTTTTCAGTTAAACGGTCTAATAAGTAACGTGCAATCCAAATTTCATCTCCCGCTTTTTTTGCTCCTTTTGCAAATAATTGGAATTCCCATTGTCCAGATGCAACTTCTTGGTTAATTCCTTCAAAATTTAAACCAGCATCAATACATAAATTAGCGTGCTCTTCAACAAAACTTCTACCATAAGTATTTTTACCACCGACAGAGCAGTAGTACATTCCTTGTGGACCTGGGTAACCACCAACAGGGAAACCTAAAGGTAATTGTGTTTTAGAATCCATAATAAAGTATTCTTGTTCGAAACCGAACCAGAAATCATTGTCATCATCTTCAATTGTTGCTCGACCGTTAGAAATGTGTGGAGTTCCATCTGCATTCATAACTTCCGTCATTACCAAATATCCATTAATTCTTGATGGATCTGGGTAAATTGCAACTGGCTTTAAAATACAGTCAGAAGCGCCACCAGAGGCTTGTTTTGTAGAAGAACCATCAAAAGACCAAAGTCCTAATTCTTCAATTGTTCCCTTAAAGTTTTCGTGCTCTTCAACTTTGGTTTTACTTCTCATGTTCTGAGTAGGGAAATATCCATCTAACCAAATGTATTCTAATTTAATTTTTGCCATAATGTTTAATTGTTTATGTGATATTCGAAATACAAAAGTCAAATATTTTCATCTCATATCAAAAAAAAGAGGGGTAAAATTTTAAAAATCATTAAAAAATAATTTTATCCCTAATTTTGAAAGGGTATCTTTGCTTAAAGTTAAAAATAAGTAGAAAATATTAATAATATGTCAAGGATTAGATTCAACGCTTTACAAGAAACATTGCAGAGAAGCCCTATAAAGGTAGTTCAAAACGAGAAAAGATCAACACTTTTTGGTCAAAACGTCTTTAATAAGTATGCTATGCAACAGTATCTTACACGAGCTGCTTATGAAAGTGTGATGAATGCGATCGAACATGGAACTAAAATTGATAGAAAAATTGCAGATCAAGTAGCGGTTAGCATGAAAGATTGGGCGATGTCTAAAGGAGCAACTCATTATACACATTGGTTTCAGCCACTTACAGGCGCAACTGCAGAAAAACACGATGCTTTTTTTGAATCGATTAATGGGAGTTTAGCTATGGAAAAATTTGACGGAGAACAACTGGTTCAGCAAGAGCCAGATGCATCAAGTTTTCCTCATGGTGGAATTAGAAATACTTTTGAAGCAAGAGGATATACAGCTTGGGATCCAACTTCACCAGCATTTATTTATGAAACAACTTTATGTATTCCAACAATTTTCGTTGCGTACACGGGAGAGGCTTTAGATAATAAAACTCCTTTATTAAGGGCTTTACAATCATTAGACACGCATGCAACGGCAGTTTGTAAATATTTCGATAAAAACGCAAATAAAGTAAGTGCAACATTGGGTTGGGAGCAAGAGTATTTTTTAATTGATGATGCTATGGCGCTTTCTAGACCTGATTTGCTGCTTACAGGTAGAACTTTATTGGGGCATTCTCCGGCAAAGGGACATCAATTAGATGATCATTATTTCGGAACAATTCCGGGAAGAGCCATGAGTTTTATGCAAGATTTAGAACAAGAATGTATGTTGTTGGGTGTTCCTGTAAAAACAAGACACAATGAAGTTGCTCCGAATCAGTTTGAAGTTGCTCCTATTTTTGAAGAAGCAAATTTAGCGGTAGATCATAATTCATTGTTAATGGATGTAATGAAAAAAGTGTCTCGAAGACATAAATTTAAAGTATTATTTCATGAAAAACCGTTTGCAGGTATCAATGGTTCTGGAAAACATAATAATTGGTCATTGTCTTTAGATGACAAAACCAATTTGTTAAGTCCTGGCAAAACACCCATGAAAAATTTGCAATTTCTTACTTTTTTTATAAATACTATAAAAGCCGTTCATACATATGAAGAGTTGTTAAGAAGCTCTATTGCATCTGCTAGTAATGAGCATCGTTTAGGTGCAAATGAGGCACCTCCAGCAATCATTTCTGTCTTTATAGGTAATCAGTTGTCTGCTGTTTTAGATGAATTAGAAAATGTAACGAAAGGAAAGCTTTCTCCTCAAGAAAAGACGGATTTAAAACTCAATATTATTGGTAAAATCCCTGAAATTTTACTAGATAATACTGATATAAATAGAACTTCACCTTTTGCATTTACTGGAAATAAATTTGAATTTAGAGCAGTTGGTTCCTCGACAAATTGTGCAATACCAATGACTATTTTAAATACAATTGTAGCAAAACAATTAAAAGAATTTAAAATAGAAGTAGATTCTTTAATTGAAGAGAAAAGTCTAAAAAAGGATGAGGCTGTTTTTAATATTCTCAGGGAGTATATTAAAGATTCAAAAGCAATTCGTTTTGAGGGTGATAGTTACGGAGAAACTTGGGAAAAAGAAGCTAAAAAACGTGGTTTGAGCAATAATAAAGCAACTCCTGAAGCTTTAAAAATAAAGGTTTCTGATGAAACAGTTTCTTTATTTGAAGAAATGGAAGTAATGAGCAGGGTAGAGTTGGAGGCTCGTTATGAAATAGATTTAGAAGCTTACACAAAAAAAGTACAAATAGAAGGACGTGTTTTAGCTGATATTGCTAGAAATCAAGTTGTGCCTACAGCAATTATTTATCAAAATACCTTATTGGAAAATACGAAAAACCTAAAAGAAATTTTTGGTAATGAATATAAAAATATCGCCAAAGAGCAAATAGAATTAATTATGGTTATTTCGAATCATATCACCAAAATAAATGCTTTAGTTATTCAAATGGAGGCAGAAGAGGCGAAAGCAAACAAACTAATTGGTTTAAAATTAGCACAACATTACAGTGATAAAGTAAAACCGTTTTTTGTCGATATAAGATATCATTGTGATCAATTAGAGACAATGGTAGATGATAATTTATGGCCACTCACAAAGTATAGAGAATTGCTTTTTACTCGATAAATTATTCTTTTTATTAGGTCGTTTCACAAGCTTTTTTTTAAAGTTTTCATAAAAACCAAATAAAGAAAGTTTAACAAACCGTTCAATATTGTACATCCACTTCAATCTAGAAAAAAAATTAAGAATAAATAAGATTTACTATAGTTTTTAAAATTTTTAGAGTTCTGAATACTTTGTTTTTGGTCAAACAATTCTGCTATGTATTTAATTACTTATTTTTTTCGATAATTTCATTTTGTTTTTACTCAAAAGACTAAATTTGCAAGCAACAACAACACAACAACATGAGTCAAGAAGTTTCTAAAAGATATGCGAAAAGAGGTGTTTCCGCATCAAAAGAGGATGTTCATAATGCAATTAAGAATATAAATAAAGGTTTGTTTCCTAAAGCATTTTGCAAAATCGTACCAGATTACTTAACAAATGATGATGATTATTGTTTAATTATGCATGCAGATGGTGCTGGTACAAAATCTTCATTAGCATACATGTATTGGAAAGAAACAGGAGATGTTTCTGTTTGGAAAGGTATTGCTCAAGATGCCTTAATTATGAATATTGACGATTTGCTTTGTGTTGGTGCAACAGACAACATTATGTTATCTTCTACTATTGGTAGAAACAAAAGTAAAATTCCAGGTGAAGTTTTATCGGCAATTATTAATGGGACAGAAGAATTAATAGAGGATTTAAAAAGATTTGGGGTGAGCATTCATTCTACCGGAGGTGAGACTGCAGATGTTGGCGATTTAGTTCGTACAATTATTGTAGATTCTACTGTAACGGCAAGAATGAAGCGTAAAGACGTTGTTGATAATGCAAATATAAAAGCAGGTGATGTAATTGTTGGTTTAGAATCTTTTGGACAAGCAAGTTATGAAACTGAGTATAACGGAGGAATGGGGTCTAACGGATTAACTTCTGCAAGACACGATGTTTTTCATAAATATTTAGCAGAAAAATATCCAGAAAGTTTTGATGCCGCCGTACCAGAAGATTTAGTCTACTCTGGTCAAACAAAACTGACTGATAAAGTAGAAAATTCACCTATTGATGCAGGTAAGTTGGTATTGTCTCCAACGAGAACTTATGCACCAATAATCAAGAAAATTTTATCAGAATTTAATTCTGAAACTATACACGGAATGATTCATTGTTCAGGAGGTGCACAAACAAAAATATTACATTTTGTAGATAATTTACACATTGTAAAAGACAATATGTTTTCAATTCCGCCATTATTTAAATTGATACAAGAACAATCGAATACTGATTGGAAAGAAATGTATCAAGTATTTAACTGTGGTCATAGAATGGAAATTTATGTCTCTCCAGAAATTGCAGCAGATATTATAGCAATCTCAAAATCATTTAACGTAGAAGCTAAAATTATTGGTAAAGTAGAGGCGTCAACTACTAAAAAGCTTACTATAAAGAGTGAGTTTGGAGTTTTTGAATATTAGAAAAGGACAAACTTGTAATAAATTACTGAGTAAATTTTATTGAAGTATCTAATAGCCAGTTTACTGCAAACAATATAAGTTTTTGAAAGTTCTTATCTTTCGTTACCGCAGGGCTATGTCCTAAAGCGGTAAAAAAGACCTTTCCCTTTCCATATTTTTTAACCCATGCCATTGGGGAATACTTTCCTTTGTAACTTGCTTTTAATAGAACTTTGTTACTGGTATTGTAGTTAGAATAAAAGTACAATTCATCATGTAAATCGTAATTAGCAAAAGATTCGTCTAAAATTCCATTGTTCTCCTCTAATTCTATTTGAAATGTATGCATCTTTGGATGATGGTCAAATTTACCTCCAAGCATATTGTAAAACTCAGGTCTCTCTACCTTACTTGTTCTCCTAAATGAGGCTGAAGCAGCGTGAATTCCGAGCACAGGTAACCCTTTTTTGATGGCTTTAAGTAACCCTTTGTATTGTTTGTTGGTAAGTCGATTAATTTTTGTGTTGATAAGAATCAAATCATATTCCTTGATTGATCTGGTGAAAACATCATAATCTTCGGTATAACTAACATAATAATTATTATCAACTTCTAGTAGTTTTCTTAATATTGCCGCTTTTCTTAAATCATCATGATAATCACCACCTCCAATATAAAGTATTTTTTTTCGTCCTTCGTCCGATCTCATTTTGTAAACAGACACATAAGGATCAAATTCTTTTACTTGACAAAAAATAGAACTGCTTAAAAAAAACACTAATAAAATGCTATATATTTTCATTACTTTAATATTTTTAATTGAATATCTTTAAAAGCGATATCTATATCATGTTTTTTGTGTAATTGAAAAGCAATAAGTCCTTTTAATCCAACACCTTTTTTTTGGTGCAGAGTATCATTTAAAATGCCTTTTCCATTATAATTGGTAATTGTTATACCATTTAATTCAGTGATTATTTTAGTTCCTACGCATTTTATATACAATTCATTCCATCCCTTCTGATTATAGTTCCAATCTTTTTTATGGGAATAATCTTCAAGCTTCCAGCTTTTAGTTAAAGGAAATAACCAGTGTTTAACACCATCTGTTTCATCATAAAGTAAGCCTGTTCTAAAAGGTTTTGGGGGGTGTATGTCAATCTGTGGTCCTTGCATTTTATTATTAGGTAAATCCAAGGAACTCCTCAAGTGCACACCGCTATTTCCTTGTAAACTATGATTTGATTTAAACTTAAATTTTAGTTCAAAATCTTCAAGTTCTTTGTTGTATACAAGCCAACTACCGCTATGATTTCGGTTTCCATTAGTGATACAGTGTATGTGTTGATTGTTTATTTTCCAAAAATTATTGGAAGTATAATTGTCTATACTCTCAACAGTCCATCCGTTTAAATTAGTTCCATTAAAAATAGTTTCCCATTTTGAGTTATTGTTTTTACCTGTTTTACAGGATGTATTTATAAATAAAAAGGTTAATAATAAATGAATACTAAGAATTTTAGACAAATTAGGGAGATTTTTAATCATTTTTGTGCTTTTATTTGTATCAAAAATAGGAATTAAATTTGAAGTTTAGTTTGTGTTTTTTTTAATAAAATGAATCGTAAAGTAAGAATTTTAAACTGTTTCTATAAAAATCATTTTCTTTATTAATATCAGCTATTCCTTACCCTATTTTTTATAGCTGCTATGTGTCTGTTTTTCGTCGGTTTGAAGTAGTTTTTAATTATAGGAGAAGTTTTCGCTTTTTTCTTATTTGAAGGAAATAATGAATAATTAACAAAAGTTATAAAGGAGTAATTTTATAAAAATAGTTTGCTTTCTTCAATAATACTTTTAAAAATTGTAAATTCGCAATCCAAGAAAAGACAGAA
>JAQXAP010000026.1 GCA_029252865.1 Polaribacter sp. | reverse complement strand
TATGCAAAATTATTTTTTCCTAAATCATAATCAGAAAGGTAAATGATTCCTGGTATTGAAGAGGGGCTGCCATGATATGGTATAATTTCGTCTGTTTGAACTTGTCTTATAATAGCATCTGGAACATCTTTTCTAAACTTACTGTTATCAACCAATAGATTGTCCGATAATTGCATCATAGCGTCAAAAGTTTCTTGCTCTGTTGGCCTAGCGCCTTCACCTTTCCAAAAATCAATTACTTTTTGGTATCCTGGATTAATATCAACAGCATAAGGGCTATCTATATCACCAATTTTACGCACAGCCCACCAAGCCCAACCGATGTTATTGTTTTCAAAAAGGGTAATAGCATCTGTAAACCAGGTATTTGAGTTTTCCCCTGATTCTCCCATCCATAAAGGAACATTGTATTGTTCTCTTAATGGCAATATCCAATCTAAATCAGTGGAGTTATTATAATTCCAATATTTATGAAAACTATAAACTAAATTATCATCCCAAGGAGGTAAAAGTCCTCTATGGTCATTAGCATAAGAATTTCCTTCAATATATAAAATATGATTATCTCCAACTCCTCTTATACCCGCAGTAATATCCTCAAAAACTTCTCTCAACAAAGTATTTTGATTGCCTAAATCCCAATGCGTCTCATTAATAAGGTCATAACCGCCAATCCACTCATTAGACTTATATCTTTCAGCAATTCTAGTCCATAAGGCCACGAGCTTATCTCTATTCTGCTGACTTTCCCATAGTGAAGGTTTATCAGGGTCATAATCATTAATTTCAGAGCCTCCTCCCTGTCCACCTGGCGTTGCATGCATATCGAGTATAATATACAAATTATGAGGTGCAGCCCATGAAAGCACATTATCTATTAGTTCAAATCCCGTTTCTAACCATGTATTTTGACCTTCCACCGGTTCTTCCTCTATCGGAAGCGTAAATAGGTTATAATGCATCGGAATTCTAATACTATTAAAGCCCCATGCCGCAATAGAATCTACGTCACGCTTTGTAAAGTGATTTTCTCGCCATTTATTAAAAAAGGTTTCAGTATGAGTCACCCCCATTAAATCAATTAATTTTTCTTTGATTTCATGCTGAGATCCGGCAACTCCAGAAGTTTGCATCATGTAACCTTCCATAATTTGCCAGCCTCCTGGGCCATATCCCCTTAAAAGAACTTCCTCTCCATTTTTATTAATGATGTTTTTCCCTGAAGTTCTTAAACCTTGGGCATTTATTTGAAAAGAAAATAAGATGCATCCTAAAAATATGTACTTATAAATTTTTCTCATCTTATAAATTATCTAGACCGAATAAAGTTATTTCTGAACCAACAGTAATTTGAGTACTTCCGTAGTTTGAAGTAATCGAAAATTTTAAGTATCTAAACTGTTCTGAAGTATTTGGTAAACTAAATTCGTGACCCTCTATGGCTTCTTGAAAAGCCTCTGTAGGAATATTACCAGCTGCATCTCTTGGGTCTCCAATATCAAATTGTCCCAATAAATTCCAGGTTTGCCCATCGTTACTCGAGAATAAATCAAAAGTTTTTATGTTTTCTTCTTGATAGTGATAAGTAACGCCACCTCCTTGATACCAATACGCTCTTTGCCAAACTTTAAATCTTTGAATTTTCACATTCTTTTTTAAATCAATGACAATATCTAGTGGAAAATTTAAAGCGCCTCCATTATTATCTCTCGTAATGATAAAATAGCTATTGTCTGCGTCTGTTTCTACAGTATCTACAACATCATCCCAAAAATTTACAGTTCTACCCTCATAAGCATTTCCGTTTATCGATTGTCCTGAAATGAGTGTCCACGAAGATTTATCAATTTTTTCTTCAAACAAAGGTGTAAATTTTCCTTTTTCCTCTAATTCAGTTATGTTTCCATCAAAATCTTCTACTTTCGTTGAAAAAGTAAGTTCTTTTGCTTCTAATCCTCTTACAAAAACATTTTCTTGAGGATTATTAGAAGATAAAATTCTAACAGTTTCCTCACCTTCATTCATAATATGGACATAAACAAAAACTGTTTTCGATGCAATGTTATCCCAAGTAATTTTAACTCCACCTAAATCTGGAGTAATTTGTATACTTTCTTGAACCAAGAAAATAAATGATTTTAATGGAGTAAATTCTATTTCGGTAATTTCAGACATATTTTGACTTTCATCAACCACATATAGTTTTACGTTTAAGGGTGATGTTTGGTTTAATCCATTCACCTCTAGAGAAGTATTGTGTTTACTAGATACTCTAAAAACTTCTTCTCCCAGAGAGTTTGTATACACCGCTTTTACATACAAAATATCAGCATCAGATGGCAATTTATAACTGATTACCCCTCCTCCATTTGTAGGAACAACTGTTACATTTGATACAACTCCCGGTGGTGTTGTATCTATATTATCATCATCTGAGCACCCAATAATTGTTATAACAACAACTATTGAAAAGAATATAATTTTATTGATTTGTTTTTTCATCATGTCTTTTTTTTACCAACCAGGATTTTGAACTAGGTTAGGATTTCTTGAAAGTTCTGTAAAACTAATTGGCTGTAAATAATCTCTTGGCGAATTAAACGAACGCTGACCAACATCTCTAATTTGATAATAATTGGCTTCGGCATCTTCATCTACAGACCATCCTTTTATAGGAGTTGTAAAGTATTGATCTGCTAATTTCCATCTTCTAATATCATAATAACGATGTGCTTCAAAGGCTAATTCAATAGATCTTTCTTGTTGAATAATTTCTCTTAACCCGTCTTGCGTTAAATGCTTGTTTACAGTTATAGCATTGGTAGCATTACTCCAAGCATCTTCTACAGTTGGCACACCTGCCCTTACTCTAATTACATTTAGAGCATCATACACTTCTATAGATGGGCCGTTAGACTCATTTAATGCTTCTGCATAATTTAAGTACAACTCACTTAGTCTTATCATTGGCCAGGGATAGGTGATTGCCTTATTATAAGCATCTCCTTCTGTATCTTGATGCACTAGTTTTTTAAGTGCATATCCGGTTACTAAATAGTCTCCTGTATTTGCAACTCTTCCATGTCTTTCACCACTTCTCATTTTTATATTCCAAATACTACCCCAGGTTCTATTGATACCTCTATCAAAACCTATAGATGAATAAAAACGAGGTTCTCTATCTAGATTTAATTTTGCAGTTCTATTTGCAAATTGAGCATAAAAACGTTGATTAAAAGCTATGGTAGTAATGTCATGTCTATTCGCGTAATCAAAATTCTTATCTTCATTAATTGGCAAACCATTTTTAGTGTAATAGGTTTCTGCCATTCTTAAACTTGGTGCTAACCATTGCCAAGCTGCTTCTACTGATGAAGAACTAGGGTCTTTCATTAATGCAGGAGACTGTATTTGCCACCATTGTCCATTTGTTACCGGACTAGAATTTCCCCAAATTAATTCAGAGTTCCAAGGATCTGTAATAGCGAAACGACTATTATACTGGTCTCTTACTAATTTATATTGAAAATTATTGGTATCGAAAGTAGGAGGAGTATCTGTGTAATAATACATATTAGAACCCTGAGCAAGGGCCGCATCAATGGCTTCTTTGGAAGCTTCTGCAGCTAAACTCCATTTATTTTCATCAAAAGTTTGATTAAAAAAATGAACGCCTTCTTTATTTACAAAATCAGAGTACAGTTGAGAGTTACCATTAAACAAAGGACTTGCGCTATATAGTAAAACACGTGCTTTTAAAGATTTTGCAATCACTTTATCAATTCTTCCCAAATCGTTATTACCAACTACTTTTTCAGGTAAATTTGTTATAGATTCATTTATGATGTCTACGATATAAGAAAAACATTCATCCACGGTTTTTCTTTCTACTCTCACCTGTTCATCAGAAGCATCAATCGGTAAATTCACATCAACAATTGGTATCGGACCGTAATTACTAACCAATAAAAAGTGATAATATGCTTTTAAAAAGTTCACCTCTGCTTTCCATTGATTTTTTTCTGATGCATCCATATCAACCACTACATCAATATTTTCATTAAGAATGTTGCAACTTCTAATTCCTTCCCACAAAGAACCTTGACCTTTTCCTGTTGCTGAAAAACCAGACCAATACCCCATTAAAGGGTTAGACACTGTTTGTTGCCCTTTCATGACTCTAGTTGCATTCGGTTCTTTTGCCACAGGCACCGCCAATTCATCACTTAATAAGGCATAACTTGCGTATGTGCCATCATTTTGTGGCAGATAACTATAACAATTTGCCAATGCATTATAAGCGGTTTCTTTTCTATTAAATAGCAAACTTAATTCCTGTGTACCATCAGGCACGATGTCTAAGTATTTTTCACAACTACTAAAAGCAAAGATTGAGAAAAATAATACGATTATGATTTTATTTTTTATTTTCATTTTTTTGTCTTAAAAGTTAACTTGAACTCCTAAATTAAGGACTCTTTGAGGTGGATAACCAAGCCCGTTTCCTGCCTGTTCGGGATCCCATAATTTGAATTTTGAAAAATACATTAGGTTAACTCCTGTAAAATAAAGTCTGGTTTGTGTATTAGAAAAAATCTTACCTACAGACTCCGGTATTGTATAACCAAATTCTAAATTTTTTAATCTTAAAAAATCACCATCTCTTAACCACCAAGTAGATTGCTTTTGATTGTTATCTATGGCATAAGTTGATAAACGAGGCCAAAAAGCATTTGGATCTGGATTATTTTCTGACCAATGATTGTTTGCAATGACGCTTAATGCATTACGTTCGTTTACAAAAGGAGAGATATCATTTGGATTAATAAAGAATGAAGACCTTGCGACTCCCTGCATAAAGGCAGAAAAATCAAAATTTTTGTATTTAGCTGAAAAACCAAAACCATAAACGATTTCTGGAACATTTGGCATGCCAATAGGTGCTTGATCTGATTCGTTTATAACTCCATCATTATTTACGTCCTTATATTTAATATCTCCCGGTAAATAAGAGTTGGTTGTAGAAAAACCATTAAACTGTTCTGGAGAGTTATCAATATCCTCTTGGTCTACAAATAATCTTTCTGCGGTATAACCCCATTGTTGATTTACTGGATATCCAATTCTACTTAAATTTTTATCTTGAAACTCTGGCTCTCCATTCACTAAAATCTTATTCGTTGCATAGGTAAAATTACCTCTTGCTGTAATATAAAAATCGCCACTAAAAGCGTGATTAAAATCTAAAGACAAATCAATACCATTCGATCTCACTTCACCTATATTACTGCTAATTACAGTAGTTAAACCTGAAGTTTCAGGAATAAATTGACGTTCCATATAAATATCTCTTCTATTTTCTGTAAAAATATCTGCAATGATATTTAACTTATTAAACAAACCTAATTCAATACCAACGTTAGACTTCGTGGCAATTTCCCAACTTACATTTTCATTTGCATATCTATTTACGATAAAGCCATTGTAATAGTTGTTATAGTTTGATCCAAAAGAATAACCTGTATTGCCATTATTTAAATTGACATCAGACAAATAGAAAAATCGATCGCTTGCGCTTGAAATACCATCATTACCCACTAAACCATAAGAATATCTTAATTTAAGTAAATTTACTTGTGGAATATTTTTTTCAAAAAACTTTTCATTAGAAATAATCCACCCTAAACCAACGGATGGAAAAAATCCAAAACGATTTTTCTCTGCAAACTTCTCTGAACCATTGTAACCAAAATTAAACTCACCAAAATAACGATCATCAAAACTATAAGAAGTTCTGCCTGATATTCCCGTATTTCTTGAGGGTAAAGTTGAAAAAGCGGTGTTACCTCCTATGGTATTGAGCGCCTCCTGGAAATAATTCACTAATAACCCACTTACGGCATGCTTTTCATTAAAAGTTCTGTTGTATTCTAAAACAGCTTCGTAGTAAAAATTACTGTTCCCATTATTACCAACCGTAGGATTGTTTAAAAACTCCGTTCCCTCTTGAATTTGATTTAATGAGTTTTCAATACCTGTTGGGGTTTGAATCACATTAGCGCCATAATAAAAAGGTGTAAAACTGCGCTCATTTTGATTTTCTGTATATGTTCTTACAGAAGCCATTGCTCTTAACTTTAAACCTTCCGTAATAAAATTTAAATCTTGTTTTATTTGAAATTGCGCTAAAGTTGTATTTGCAAATCGATCTTTAAAACCTTTAACACTCTCTGCATACGGATTTGGAAAACCACCATTCCCTTTATTTCCAAAAAGAGTATGATTAAAATTTTGTGTTGCCAAATCTGGCTCATAAGCTTTTGGGAAATTTGCTGGATTCGCTTGTGAAACTTGATAAAAAATATCTGATGCACTTACTACAGGCCCATTATATCTTTCAAATAACGAATAGAATTTAGCAGCAACTTTAGTTGTTTTGGTTAAATTAATGTTGATGTTAGCTCTTAAATTAGATCTATTAATATCTATATTATTGTTAAAATTATTTAAGGCATCTACTTTTAATAAACCCGTTTCATTGGCACTGGTAACAGATAAGTAATATTGAGCCACTTCTCCACCTCCATTAATGTTCACATTAAATCTTCTATTTAAAGTAAAATCTTTAAATAATTCGTTGTGCCAATTTACATCCGGATAAATATTAGGATTTAATCCATTTCGTGTCCCTTCAATTTTTTGTTTAGAATATAATAATGTTGCAGAAGGATCTCTCATTCTTTGCGCTCTATTATACAATTCCATATAATCTACTGCCCCTAAAAAATCATTAACTTGTGATGGAGCAGACATTGAATTTTCATAACGAACAGATACTTTTGCTTTTCCTTTTTTACCCTCTTTCGTAGTAACTAAAACCACACCATTTGCACCTCTTGCACCATATAATGATGTTGCCGTAGCATCTTTCATAATAGAAAAAGAAGCGATGTTATCTGGTTCTAAACGTGCTAAATCTGAAGTAGTAATTTGCAAACCATCTAATAAAATTAAAGGACTATTATTAAATCCAAATGTGGTAACCCCTCTTATAAAAAAGGCAGCGTTATCCGCACCAGGTTCACCAGATCTCTGATAAGAAATTAACCCTGAAATTTGCCCCGCCAAAGAATTTGTGATATTGGCCGTTGGTTGTTTTAAGTCTGCTACTTTTATAGCTGTAACAGAACCAACAATACTCGATTTCTTTTGTTTAGAAAATGCAACAATCTGCACTTCATCTAATTGGTCTGCACTCTCTTTTAAAATTACATTTATAATTTTTTGAGTACCAATTTCTATCTTTTTAGTTTCAAATCCCAAATACGAAAAAACCAGAGTGGCATTCGTTTTCTTTACATTAATCAAATATTTTCCATCAAAATCAGAATCAGTTCCATTCGTGGTTCCCTCAACAATTACCGCTACTCCTGGTAAAGGATTGCCAAGGTCGTCATAGATTTCACCTTTTATGATAGACTGTGAAAAAAAAGAAAATGTGAGGAAAAATAGAGAAAAATGAACAGATTTTAACAATAAGCTTTTAAATATAATCATGCTTCTTTTTTAAAAGTAACAGCATAAAGCTAAGTAACTTTATGCTGTTAAAGTAATTATTGTTTAATTAATTTTTGATAAGCCCCATTCACTTCAACAAAATAAAAACCAGATTTTAAAGTACGAATAGATAATTTTTTGTTGTTCGTTTTCTGTTTTAAAACTTGCTTCGCATTAATATCATAAATTTTAACCATTGTATCCTTCTCTAAATTTGAAAAGTGAATCGCATTATTTGCTGGATTTGGATAAAAACGTAGTTTATTTTTCTCGAAAACATTTACAGATGCAGTACCTTGTAATTGCGGACCTTTAATATCATCTACATAAAAAGTTGTTCCTCCAGATGCACCTCTTCCAAGAAATATAAATATGTGGTCAAAGCTAACGCCATCTGCTAACTCAGATGCATTTAAATATACTGTTTGCCATTGATTTTGTAATATAATTTCTTCATCAGTTTCATAATTAGCAGTAATTTCCGAATCCTCTTTTGCATTCGCTAATTTAAATCGAATCCCTGTTTTAATTGGAGAATACACTCTAAAAGAAAAGATATCATCTTTGGACGCATCGTAAGGAGCGTTTAATTGTAAGTGAATTCTTTCCCATCCACCCCATGAGTTTCCTTTGTCCCATTTAGCCACCATGTTTGCCCCTCCAGCAGGATCAGCTACTGTTGCAAACGCTCCGGCAGGATCTCCCATCGTTTCAGAGACTGTAGTCAGTGAAGTACCATCAAAATCATTGTACATTACAAAATTAATACCAGTTGCTTTTGTCGTAAACATTGCGGAGGTAGCAGTAATGTTGGTATTGTTTTCTTTGTACTTAATTACGTTATCTTTAATACCATACCAATATTGTGTATTCGCTTTTAGTAATTCTGATGGTTTTAAAGAAATACTATTTTTAGCAGCATTTATCGAAGCGATTGCAGACACTAATGTTCCAGAAGCATCCCCCTCTCTTAACTCAACAAAAGGAGAAACATCTGTAATTGTTGAACCGTCTAAATTTACAAACTGAAAATTGGATGAAATGGTTGGAACAGCCGTTTGAGAAACATCCGTAGCAGCCTCTAAAGGACTTAATGTAGTTACCACATTTGGCGGTACATTGCTTTTTAAATAATCATCAAAATAAAACTTATCTCCAGCTTCTGAACCTCCCGCTTTGTCTTTATCGAAATAAATTTGAGCCCTATCGTAATTTGTTGCTGTAATAGAACCATAGTTAAATACCACTTCTACCCATTTATTTATTTCTGTTACCTCAATTTTTTGTTCATGTCCTTGACCGTAATCAGGATAGTTTTGTAACTTAATAGACACCGCTACCGGTTTATTTACCCATACCTTCAACTTAATAAATGGCGTTTCAGAAAAGTCAAAAGGAGTTAGAGGTGTTGCGTCATTTACTAAATTATTTTCCAAACCAGAGTCATTACCTGCGTGTGTGTATTCTGCAACATTATCCGATGTATTGATTCCTGATTTGTCTGGATTTGCAATTTTTGCAAAACCCGTACCTCCCCAAGATGAAAAACCCAAATCTTGATTGGTTGTATCAAAATCGAATAACATTTCGTTAATATCTCCAGAAACAGCTGCTTTTGTAGTAAATGATGCAGAAACATCAGTAACTGCTAAATCCGTTGTGTATTCTATTGCATTGTCAATGATTCCATACCAATAAGTTTTAGAATTCTCTAAATCATTAATAGGGTCCATGGTTATGGTATTTTTATCACCATTAATAGAGGCTATAAATGGCACATCTGCTCCATTCTCATCTCCTACTTTAAGCGCTAATTTACCCGTAAAATCCATAATTTCTGAATCATCTATGTTCCTAAATTTACCATTAGACGCTATTTCTAAATTGGTAGAGATAGAAACATCTGAAGCAGCATTTGCTGGATTGTAATTTTGTGCAGGCTTTGCATATAATTCCGGACCTTTAATATCATCAAAGAAAAAGATATCTCCCTGCACAGTATTAGCACCACCAATTTTAATAACAATATTGTTCATATAAATATTAGATGCATCATCAGAAAAATCAAAGCTTAATTCAACCCATTTATTTACATCTGCAGCTCCAACAGAAGAAGTTACCTCAATATTGTTACCCCAATCTGGAGCATTTTCTAAATGGAATGTCACATCAATTTCTTTCGTTGAAAAAATTTTCATTTTAAAAACTGAATTTGACACTAAATTAAAAGGCGAAGTAAAAATGGTTGTAGGGTCAATGACTCCGACACCAATATCATTGTTATCACCCGATGTAAATTGACCAACAAATGCAGAGGCATTTGTTGCATCCGAGGCCGGGTTTGCTACTTTAGCAAAAGTTGAAGAAGTGTTCCAACTATTAAAAACAATGTCAGGATTGTTTGAATCAAAATCTACGTGTGTCACCTCTTGGGCACTCATTACGCTCAAAGCGAAAATAAAAAGTAAAGTAATTTTTTTCATCATTAAATTATTTATTAAGTTAATTGTGGTCAGGTATGTGAAAGTTAATTTCTAACATTTATGCTTTTCCCGAATTAGGTGGCCTAATTATATTTATGAAAAATACACATATCAAAACACATTGTAAAATTATTACGATGGTAAATTTATCATTAATAACACAGCTAAAGTTAAAATACAACACATCAAAAACTCATAACTTACCAAAAATTAACTCATCAAAAACTCTCATAATTTTTTTTTTACATTGATTTCACTCAGTTTAATGAATTTTATTAATACATTAGATAAATTAATTTAACTCTCTATATGTATTTTCGAATACTCAATTTTATTTTTGTTTTTTTATTTGTAAGTGATTTTTATTCACAATCAAATGATGGCTTTCATTTGCACAAAATTCCTCTAAAATCTCATTTTAGTTCAGAAATTTATAATGGGAGCATTCAAAACTGGAGTTTTGATCAAGATGCGAATGGCATCTTATATGTTGCCAACAATGAAGGATTGATAGAATTTGATGGAAACGAATGGAGCAAATACAAGGTTCCATTATCCACAAAGATTAGAGCCGTTAGGGTAGATCATCAAAATAGAGTTTTTGTAGGCGGTCAAAACCAACTGGGTTATTTTAAAAATACTGAAAAGGGTTTTGAATTCACTTCATTAATTGATAATCTCGAGCCTAACGCTCAATCAATTGCGGAAATATGGAAAATTATTGAAATTAATAAAAGCATTTATTTTCATACTGAAAGTAAGCTTTTAGTATATAATGGCACAGAAATAAGGGAATTAAACTTACCTGGCTACCTGCAATTTTTATTTAAGCATAAAAATAAGTTGATTGCTCAATTTTACAAGAAAGGTTTATTTGAGTTGGTAAACGGCGAATTTAAATCTATCCCTGAAACAAAATTACTTCCAGAAATAATTGGTATTACAGAAAGCAATGATGAAGATTTTTATTTCAGTAAAATGGGTGTTATTTTTAAGTCAAGTAAACTAAACAAACCTTTTAAAGATTATTCAAAGGAATTTGGATCAATAAATGTGGTTATTAAGCTAAATAACGGAGGTTATGCTGTAGGTACTCAAAATAATGGTTTAATTATTCTTAACTCTAATTTTACCATTAAGCATCGGTTTACAAAAAATAATGGTTTGTCTGGAAGAACGGTGAAGTCAGTTTATGAGGATGGCTTTCATAATTTATGGGTAGCACTTAATAATGGTATCGATTATTTAAAAATGAGCTTACCCTTTTCATTGATAAACGAGGAGGTTGCTATTGAAGGTACGGGTTATGCAGCCCATAAGTATAAAAATAAAATTTATTTTGGCACTAATAATGGTGTATTCACACAAAATTTAAATAAAAGTTTTAAGTATCCTGCTAAATATAATCTTCTTTCAGGAAGCGAGGGACAAGTGTGGAATTTTTCACAAATTGATGACGAGTTAATATTGAACCATAATAAAGGTGCTTCAATGATTAGAGGAAGTGAATTGATTGAATTTCTTGATATAGGAAGTTGGAGCTTTATTAAAACAAACATGCCAAATATGATTATTGGTGGGGATTATAATGGTCTCAAATACTTTACAAAACAAAATGGAAAGTGGACTTACAAAAGTAATATGCCTAAACTAAATGAATCTTCTAGAATAATAAAATTTGAGAATGATTCTACATTATGGATGACACATGGGTCTAAAGGAGCCTACAAATTACAATTAGATAGAAATATGCAACTTAAAAATGACATTCAACATTTTAGCGAGTCTAGCGGGTTTCCTTCTAACATATTAATAACATCCTATTTATTAAATGGTAAGTTGGTATTTACTTCAGAAAAAGGCGTTTACAATTTTAATCCAGAAACTTTAAACTTTACGCCAAACACTTTTTTTAACAACATGTTGGGTACAGACCATATAAGTCAAATAATAACAGATAAAAGTAATTCTATTTATTACATCCAAAATCTAGAATTTGGCGTACTTAAAGAAGAAACTTACGGTAAATTTAAAAAAGAAACAGCGATATTTAAACACATTAATAAATTTATAAATGATGATCTTCAAAATATTACAATTTTAAATGAGCAGAATATATTAATAGGGGCTAAAGAAGGTTTTATCCATTACAATCCCTTAAACAAACATGATGTCTGCAAAGATTTTTCAGTGATCATAAAACACATTACTACAACAAACAGCGAAGATTCTACATCCATTATTAATCCGTCATTTACAAAAAAATTAGAATTAGATTCAAACGAGACTATCGAAATAAACTACGCCTCGCCTTATTTTGATGGTTTTGAAGACCTAACCTATAGCTATAGATTAACACCTTTAGATGAAAACTGGTCTAAGTGGTCATCCATGAGTAAAAAAAGCTATGAACACCTACCATATGGTAATTACACTTTTGAAGTGAAGGCACTAAATTTATATGGCATAGAAAGTGAAACCTCTGCCTTTACGTTTAAAGTATTAGCACCCTGGTATGCATCGCAAGCAGCAAAGCTAGGATATATTGGTTTGGGATTATTAAGCTTTATTTTAATACCTATAATGCAACGTAGAAAATATAAAACAGAGCGCATAATTATTACAGAGGAAAAAGAAAAAGAGCTGAAGATTAAAGATGAGGAGATTGATAAATTGAATTCCGAAAAATTACAAACAGAACTCGACCTTAAAAACGATCAATTAACGTCGATTACGATGCAATTGCTAAAAAATAAAGAATTTATTCAAAATGTTCAAGAAAAAATTAGTGACACTTTACACAAAGGAGGGTCTAATGTAGCGCTAAAACACCTCATTAAAACTATTGATCAAGAATTATCAAACAACGATTCTTGGGATCAATTTGCGTATCATTTTGACCAGGTTCATGGCAATTACTTAGAAAAATTGTCAATCAACAATATTCGGCTATCACCTAGAGAGATAAAATTAGCTGCTTTTCTTAGAATGAACATGAGTTCAAAAGAAATCGCAAAGCTTTTGAATATCACTACTAGAGGAGTTGAACTTGCCAGATACAGGTTAAGAAAAAAATTAAACCTAAATCGTGATCAAAATTTAGTGGAATATTTAATCGATTTAGACAATACATAAATAAAAGCTTTGAAAAATTCAAAGCTTTTATTTGTCACATCAATCCTTTAAAAAGCAGCTAGACACTCCCGTCGAATACAATTTTTTCTGTTGGCTGACGAACTCCGATGAATGGGAATATCTATGAAATAGCCAAAATTAAAATGTTGAGCCATAAAAACTCAACTTATCGCTCATTTTATCATTATATTTGAACTATAACCATCCTATTTATAGCACATTATGCATAAAAAAGAGAATTGGACTAAAAGTCTTTGGCATCAATTAATTTATAAAATTAACTCATTAACTTTTAAGGGCTTCTATTTTGATATCAAACTAAAAAGAAATCAAATTATTAGAATTCGTTTTTGGTAGGATGCCACCATACAATTCTTTTAATT